>JABHGH010000146.1 GCA_018672145.1 Flavobacteriaceae bacterium | reverse complement strand
TTGAGTGCCTCGGCGCGCATCATCACATTGGCATTATCGACGCGCGAAATCTCATACGGACGACGGTAGCTGGCAGGGTAGAATAATACATGGTGTTTGGGCAATAAACGCTCTAAGTCGTTGTGCATATAGGCCGCTTCTTCTTTGTCTTCCAAAATCCAAAACATATTTTGGGTGCTGTTTTCGAAAAGCGACGCAACCAAGAAGGCATAAGAAGACCCCGCGAGACCCGAAACACTTACATTTTCGTCCGCTTGAAGGTGATGGAAAAGCTGTTGGGCTTGTGCACTGCCTAGCGCACTCCCCGAACCAAATGGATTCAATCCAGTTTTTTTTCAAAAATACAAACTCTCTTTTCGCTTTTAGCACAAATCCCAAAAAGTTTACCCCTGTCATTGATGTCCCTTTTCAGCTTATTGTTACCTTTGTTCTGATGACAAACAAGGTGCTTATACGCAGAGCTACTTCTAGTGATGCGGCAAACATTCTGCAACTCATTAAGGAGCTCGCTGCTTTTGAGCGTGAACCACATGCTGTGGTTGTTACCACTGCCGATTTGATCCGAGACGGATTTGGAGACCAACCCGCCTTCGTTTGTTTTGTCGCAACACACAATAACGATGTAGTTGGCATGGCCTTTGGCTATCCTCGATACTCCACTTGGAAAGGAAAAACCATGCACCTTGAAGACCTTATTGTACAAGAAAAACAACGTGGAAAAGGGATTGGTTTTGCGCTCTACAAAAAATTTATCCATCATGCAGCCGCCATGAAAGTGCGACGTATTGAGTGGGCTGTGCTTGACTGGAATCAGCCCGCAATTGATTTTTATGAGCAAACCGGCGCCAACGTCCTGTCCGACTGGCGAACCGCTCAAATGGACGAAAAAGCGATATCTCAATTCATCAATAACCATCCAGATGCGAATATTTAAATTTGGCGGAGCTTCCGTAAAAGACGCTCAGGGCATTCAAAATATGTTCCGAGTTCTCCAACAAACCGGACATCAAAATACCCTTATCGTGGTTTCTGCTATGGGAAAAACCACAAACGCACTCGAAAAACTCATTCAAGTCTATTTTGAGCAACCCGAGCAACTCGACGCACAGCTCAATGATATCATTGACAAGCATTTACAGATTATGAATGGCATTTTTGACAATCAAAATCATCCTGTTTATGCTGATGTCAAAGCTCGCTTTGACAGACTTGATATGTTTTTGAAAAACAATAAATCTCCGCATTACTCCTTTGTCTATGACCAAGTGGTGAGCACTGGTGAACTGGTGTCCACCACCATCATCACACACTACCTCAACACCCAAGGCATTGAGGCCAACTGGCTCGACGCAAGAAACTGCATTCAAACCGACGCTAGCTATCGTGATGCCAATGTGGACTGGGAGCGCACCGAAAATGCGATTCAAAAACAAGTTGCCCCCAACAAACTCTATATCACACAAGGTTTTATTGGGAGTGACGACAATAATTTCACAACCACACTCGGACGGGAAGGTTCGGATTATAGCGCAGCC
Source organism: Flavobacteriaceae bacterium (assembly GCA_018672145.1). Taxonomy (GTDB): domain Bacteria; phylum Bacteroidota; class Bacteroidia; order Flavobacteriales; family Flavobacteriaceae; genus UBA724. The sequence continues at coordinate 9,346 of JABHGH010000146.1, read as the reverse complement.
ATTTTTGCCTATTGCCTCAACGGAAATTCGGTGACCATTTGGAAAGATGTGCCAGGTGTCCTTAACGCTGACCCAAGATATTTTTCGACCACCAAATTGTTAAACCACATTTCCTACCAAGAAGCCATTGAGTTGGCCTTTTATGGAGCTTCTGTTATACACCCCAAAACGATGCAACCTCTTCAGCGAAAAGAAATCCCCCTTTATGTCAAGTCTTTTATCAACCCTAAAGATGCAGGCACAAAAGTCAGTAAAGGCGTTCCCATTGACCCAGAAATCCCTTGTTTTATTGTCAAAAAAGACCTCGCACTCATTCGATTATCTTCCCTTGACTTTTCGTTTATTATCGAAAAAAACATCAGTGATATCTTCTCCTTACTCGATAAACACAAAATGAAAGTAGATTTGATTCAAAACTCTGCCATTAGCTTTTCGGTTTGTGTCTATGACAAGTTCAATAAAATGAACGAATTTTTACATGAACTGCGCGGGCGGTTTCAAGTCGATTATAAACCAAAGGTATCGCTTTATACCATTCGCCATTTTGAAGCCGATAGTGCCGATTTTTTATTCCGAAAGCACGAACTCTTGCTGGAGCAACGCACCCAGCAAACTCTACAACTCGTCATGCACTAGTGCCTTTCCTACGAAAGATGCTCGGCTAGAAATGCTTTGGTAAAGGTTTTGATTTCTTCGCGGGTAGCGACAAACGCCGCTTCGATTTCACTTTCCTGATCAGAAACCAACTTGGAAGGATCTGAAAAATCACGATGCACGCGCACAGCGGTATTACTCGGGATATAGGGACAGTTTTCTTGTGCGTGGTCGCATACCGTCAAGATGTAATCGAAAGGAATGTGCAGATAGTCTTCGATCTTATTGGACGTGTGCTTCGACAAATCAATTCCGTCTGCGGCCATGGTTGCTATCGCACGCGGATTCACCCCATGGGTCTCGATCCCGGCCGAATAGACCTCCAATTGGTCACCGCCATAGTGGGAAAAATAACCATGTGCAATTTGACTCCGGCAAGAGTTGCCTGTACAAAGGATTAAGATGTTTTTCATGCCTCAAAAATAGTGGACAAATTTAGACTACATGTAAATGAATTGTTAAACGTTCCATTTCTTTAAATAATAAAAAATAGTCGTTAACCTATCTATTTTCGTACACCCTTATTTTTAATGAGATAAATACGTCTTGCTTTATGGAGTCTATCGTATAATAATATAGGGAAGTGTGTGTCACCACTTCCCGAACGTCTTAAAGCAGTATTTAAGATCTAAAAAAAGCTACTTTGATCTTATCGACAATGACTTGAGCAAGTCGTTCTTTACTTTGATGTGTCCATCCAGCTACGTGAGGGCTGAGCAAGATTTTGGGGTTTTTGATGAGTTGTTGAAGTTGGACGTTATCGTCGAGTTGTTCAAAGGATGATTTTTCAAAGGGAAGCACATCCAAACAAGCTCCTTTAATCGTTTTGTTTTTAATGGCTTCCAACAAATCGCCAATGACAACTTGGTTTCCTCGTGATGTGTTGACAAGCCAAAATGGTTTAGCCATACTATTGATAAAATCAACATTGACGTATGCCTCGGTTTCTGGCGTCTGAGGAAGATGCAAACTCACAATGTCAGCTTGAGTTTGTAAGGTCGCTAAGGAAACTTGAGTTGCCTTTTCATTCCCTTTGTTGGGCAGGATATCATGACACAAAACCTTGACGTCAAACCCCTGAAGTTTTTGGGCAAAATGACTGCCAGTATGACCATAGCCAATGAGTCCAATTGTTTTTCCATCGAGTTCTTCTCCTCGGTTAGCTTCTCGTTCCCAATTTCCATTGGCGATATCTTGAGCGCCTTTTGGAAGGTTGTTTAGTAGTCCCAACAGCATCGCTAGTGCGTGGTTGCCGACTGCATTGGCATTGCCTTCGGGAGAAGATATAATTTTGATTCCCAACGATTCAGCATATCGGATGTCGATATTCTCTAAACCTGACCCTACTCTAGCAATAAACTGGAGGTGCTTGCCCGCATCGAGGAACTCTCTGCCTATGGGAAAGCGACTACGAATAACAATACCATCGTAATCACTCAGTTTTTTTTGGATCGCTTTTTGGGAACTCTCAAAATCAAAGTCATTGACGCAGCCTAGACTTTGAAGCCCTTTGGCAAGAAGATCGTGGTTGCTGTCAAGATGGAGAACATGCATGTCGGTGAGGGATTAACCCAAGAACAATTTGGCGATATAGAAAAAGAGAAAGATACCAAAGATATCGTTGCTCGTCGTAATAAAAGGTCCTGTTGCAATGGCCGGGTCGATATTGTTTTTGTTAAGGATGATGGGTACAAAAGTCCCGACAAGCGCAGCGACAATAATAACGCAGAGCATGGAAATGGCAATGGTCATGCTGACTTCTGTTGGTTGGTTGGTGATCATGCCAAACAAAATGACAAGTAGCGCGAGCGCACCGCCATTGATGAGTCCAAGCCCCACTTCTTTGAGTAGTCGATGAAGCAAGCTTCCTTTGACAACATCATTGGCAAGCCCTTGTACGATAATTGCCGAAGATTGGACCCCTACATTTCCGGCCATCGCAGCGATGAGCGGCGTAAAAAAGAAAAGCGATCTGTAAGACGGATGATTCATAAAGCTTTCAAACCCTTCGAGGATAAAGACACTGCCAAGCCCCCCGATCAACCCCAAAATGAGCCAAGGTAACCGTGCCTTTGTGAGTTCGAAGATGGAGTCATCTGCTTCGACGACCGAAGAGATTCCAGCGGCGAGTTGATAATCCTTTTCCGCTTCGTCTTTGATCAGGTCAACGATATCGTCTATCGTAATGCGCCCCATAAGTTTTTTGTTTTCATCGACCACAGGCAGAGCTTCCAAGTCGTATTTTGACATAATCTTGGCAACCTCTTCGCCGTCTTCATCCACCTTGACATAATCCACTTTGGGAATAAAAACGTTTTTAATTTTGCTTTTTTCGTTGGCGGTGAGCAAGTCTTTTAGAGAAAGTCTTCCCAGTAACACGTTGTTGTCGTTCACAACATAGATAGAATGAACACGCGTGACTTCTTGTGCCTGCACACGCATTTCACGAACACAGTGGGTCACTGTCCAGTTGTGATTAACAGAAACGAGTTCTTTAGCCATGAGTCCACCAGCAGAATTTTCGTCATAGGTAAGGAGTTCTCGAATGTCCTCTGCGTGTTCGGAGTCGGAGATTTGCTCAATGACCTCTTTTTGGAGCTCTTCGGATAGTTCGCCAACAATGTCTGCTGCATCATCGGTATCGAGCTCGTTAATCTCCTTAGCGATCTCTACCGAGGATAGGGCTTCTAAAATATCTTCTCGGACATCCTCATCGAGTTCGGTGAGCATGTCAGCGGTTTTTTCGGTATCAATTCGCTTAAAAAGATAAACCGCTTCTTCGATGAAAAGATTGTCAAAAATCTCAGCCAAGTCGGCGTAGTGATATTCTTTAAGAAGATTTTGTAAAGCCGCATTGTCCTGTGCCGCAATGTCTCGTTTGACCTGTTGTAATAGTTCTTCGCTAAGTTGAAATGGCGTCATGAGCAATCAAATTCGTAATGCGAACAAAATCCGAAACGCCCAGTTGTTCAGGACGTTGTCCAAAGATAGTATCTTCTTTTAAATTTTCGCCAAGTTGAAATGATTTTAAGCTATTTCGAAGTGTTTTTCGCCTTTGCTGAAAAGCCGTTTTCACCACACGAAAAAAAAGTTTTTCGTCACAGTCCAAGCTTTTGTTTTCTTTACGACGCAGTCGCAAGACAGCAGATGAAACTTTGGGCGGGGGATCAAACACCGAAGGGCTCACGGTAAACAAGTAGTCGGTTTCGTAAAAGGCTTGTGTGAGCACAGACAAAATCCCATAGGTCTTGCTGCCTGGTGGTTCGCAAATGCGTTCGGCAACTTCTTTTTGAAACATACCAACAAATTCTGGAATGCGCCGCCGATTCTCTAATGCTCTAAACACAATTTGAGATGAAATGTTATAAGGGAAATTTCCAATAATAGCCAGTTGATCTTGAAAATGATCCTCAATCCGAAGTTTCAAAAAATCGCCTTGAATGAGCCGATCGCCGAGCAAGGGAAACGACTGATTGAGATACTCTACAGATTCGGAATCGACTTCAATGGCGTGAATACGAAGCTTTTCTTTGAGGAGGTATTGGGTGAGCACACCCATGCCAGGCCCGATTTCCAAGACGTCCTTATAGCCCTCTCCAGAGAGAGCGTCCACGATGTTGCGTGCAATGTTTTGATCGGTCAGAAAGTGCTGTCCGAGGTGTTTTTTTGGGCGAACACTCAAGGGGCAATCCTTTCGAGTTCGGTATCAAAACTCACCCATTTGTTGGGAAATTTGGTGTGCATTGCTTGGTATATGCTTGCCAAAGGTGCGTCTTTAAAATCTTGGAATGCTTTTTCGGTATCACATTCAATTTGTAGCCCATAGGTGGGATGTGTGTTTGCGTCGCTTCGAATCCGCAAGAGTGACCCTTTTTGGGAAAGCAAAGGTAAAAGCGTGCCTTTCACATAGAACACAAATTCGTCTTCTACAGAGGGGTCAATGCTAAAAGTGATGTTTAAAATTCGCATAGCAGCCGATTAGGTGATCTTATCAAATCCGGTGTATGGCACAAGCGCTTCAGGGATGCGAATACCATCTTCGGTTTGGTTGTTTTCTAAAAGTCCCGCCATAATTCGAGGCAAAGCAAGTGCACTGCCGTTGAGGGTGTGCACCCATTGTCGGTTGCCTTCTTTGTCTTTAAATCGCAACTTTAGACGTGTGGATTGGTAGCTTTCAAAATTGGACACCGAGCTGACTTCCAGCCAGCGTTCCTGGGCAGTGGAAAAGACTTCGAAGTCATAAGTCAAAGCAGCAGTAAAACCAAGGTCACCACCACACAAACGAAGAATACGGTAGGGGAGTTCGAGTTTTTTGAGAATCTCCTGAACGTGATCAACCATTTGGTCTAATGCGTCGTATGCCTTGTCGGGGTGTTCCAAACGTACAATTTCGACCTTGTCAAACTGGTGCAAACGGTTAAGCCCACGTACGTGTGCGCCATAACTACCAGCCTCACGTCGAAAACAAGGAGTGTAGCCTGTTCGAGTGATGGGCAACTGATTTTCGGCAACCATTTCGCCACGAAATAGATTGGTGATGGGTACTTCGGCGGTTGGAATTAGGTAGAGATCATCTGCACCAACATGATACATTTGCCCTTCTTTATCGGGTAGTTGGCCAGTGCCAAAACCTGATGCTTCATTGACCAAGTGCGGCACTTGTACTTCTTCATAGCCAGCGGCGGTGTTTTGATCAAGAAAAAAGCTGATGAGCGCACGCTGCAATCGAGCTCCTTTGCCTGTGTAAACAGGAAACCCTGCTCCTGTGATTTTGTTACCCAATTCAAAGTCAATAAGCTTGTATTTGGTTGCCAGTTCCCAGTGCGGCAATGCTTTTTTGGAGAGTGTTGGAATATCGCCTACACGCAACACTTCTTCGTTGTCGTCCTCGCTTTGCCCAGCTGGCACTAGAGCATTGGGAACATTTGGAATGCTAAAGAGGAGTTGTTTGACTTCATTTTCCGCCTCGGACAATTGGGATTGAAGGTCTTTGGTTTCGTTTTTAAGCGCCGATGAAGCCTCCTTTTTGGCGGTTGCCTCGTTTTCTTTTCCGCTTGTAAACAATTCCCCAATCTCTTTGGCGAGTACGTTGGCTGCGGCAAGCTTCTGATCAAGGGTTGCCTGTAACCCTCTTCGTTTTTCGTCAGCTGCAAGTGCATTATCGATGAGCGTGTCCGCATCGATGCCGCGCTTGTCGAGTGCAGCGATGATTTCTTCTTTCTGTGTTCGGACTACCGATAGGTCGAGCATTGGAAAATGATTTTATGCAAAAGTAAAACATTGTTTAATACCTCGCACGCCATGTGGAGATACGTAAACGACAATATGACTCGTCATCTTGAATTTGAGTCTGTAGTTCGCGAGCATTACTAAATTTTTTTTCATCACGAACCCATTCAAGAATATCCAAACAGAGATGCTGCCCATAGAGGTCGGTATTCCAGTCAAAAAGATGTACTTCGATGCTCGATCCAGAAACACCAAAAGTGGGTTTGGTGCCAATGTTCATCATACCAAATACTCTCTTGTTTTGGATTTCCGTTGTGACCAGATACACCCCTTGTTTGGGTGTGATTTTGTGTTTGTTTTGGAGATCAATATTTGCTGTGGGATAGGACAATTCTCGCCCTCTTTTATCTCCGTGAATTACCATTCCGTTCAGTGTAAAGGGGTGCCCGAGGTATTGGTTCGTTGTGGCCATGTCACCCTTATCAATGGCTTTGCGGATTTTGGTCGAACTCACAGCAGTGACGTTTATTTTTTTGGCGTCGATTTCAATAACCTCGAAGTCATAGATAGCGCCGTAGTGATGCATTTCTTTGAGACTTGCGGTGCGGTTTCGCCCAAAACGATGGTCATAACCAACCACGACTTTTTTTGTATTGAGCCGATCCACCAATATTGTTTTGACATAATCCTCGGCACTCAGTCGAGAAAAATCAGATGAAAAGGGGTGAATGACCAAATAATCCAAGCCTGTTTTTCCGAGCACTTGCTCGCGCTCTTCAATGGTTTGAATCAAATGCATAGAAATATCGGGTTGCAGCACCATGCGTGGATGGGGAAAGAAAGTGAGCAACACGCTTTTTAATCCCGCCTTTTTGCTTGTGGTAATGAGCTGTCTCAAGATTTGTTGATGTCCCAAATGCACGCCATCAAAGGTGCCTATTGTCACAATCGACGCTTCGTTTTTGGGAAAATTTTCGACACCTCGAATCGTTTTCATCTTGCGCTAGCTTACAATTCCGTTGTGGAGGTTCATCGCTTTATCAAGACCTTGCGTGGCAAAATCCCGAACGGAAGTGGCGGCACGATCAATAATGATGGGAAGGGATTTTTCTTCGTTAGTACTCCAAGAGGACAACACGAAATCGGCTTGACGCCCTTTGTTATAGTCTGCGCCTATGCCTACACGTAAACGAGCGTATTGATTGTTACCTAGCCGTTCTTGGATGTCTTTGAGTCCGTTGTGTCCCCCGTCAGACCCTTGCTTTCGCATGCGCAAGTATCCAAACTCAAGGTGTACGTCGTCTGTTATGATGAGGCAATTTTTTTGTAAGATTTTTTTATGATTCATCCAATGACGCACTGCCTTTCCACTGAGATTCATCAGAGTGGTCGGTTTGAGGAGCACTAGTTTTTTGCCTTTATAGTTGGTTTCTGCTAGAGCACCATAGCGGAGTGTTGAAAAAGAAACCTCTGCTTGTTTGGCCAATTCGTCTACGACCTCAAACCCGATATTGTGCCGCGTGTTTTGATAGGCCGCTCCAATGTTACCTAAACCGACAATAAGGAACTTGTCCATAGACTTTTGTTGACTGCTTTTGAAAGACCAAAAGGGCATGTTTTTTTTGTAAAAATAAAAAAAGCATCCCAAGCGTAGTGTTGGGATGCTGTATAATGGTTTGTTGAAAGGGGTTTATGATTGGCCTTCAGCTGGTGCGGCAGCATCGCCATCAGCTTCACTTTCAGCACCTTCAACACCTTCAGATTCAACTTCTTCAATTTGAAGCGATACACGTGAATTACGCACTTGGCATACTACGGCATTGTCAGGGTGAAGTAAGGTAAATTTTTCGTCAGCGACTTCTGTGACATACAGCTTGGTGCCGATTTCCAAATTGGAAATATCAGCGATAATATTGTCAGGAAGATTGGCTGGGAGCGCACGCACACGAAGCTTACGTCTGTTTTTACTCAGCACACCCCCACTCAACTTGACTCCAGGTGCCTGTCCGACAAACTCCACAGGGATATCCATCATGACTTCCTTGTCGTCGAAGAGTTGATAAAAATCGATATGTAGAATTTTATCAGAAACTGGGTGAAACTGGATATCCTGAAGGATAGCATTGTACTTTTCGTCGCCTTCCAATTCAATCACTACCGAGAGTGCTTTGGTCGTGTACACGAGTTTGGAAAATGACAATTCATCAGCTGAAAAATGTATGGCATTGCCTCCTCCGTAGAGCACGCAAGGAACCTTCTCAGCATTACGTAGTGCTTTGGTCGATACCTTGCCTACGCTTTCTCTTTTAGATCCTTTGATCGTAATTGACTTCATAATTAGTGTTTAAAAAATAGATTACATTATAAATTTCTTCGCAATCGATTTATTGTGGTGCACATTGTGCATCACTTCTGCAAATAGCCTCGCACAGCTGAGGACTTTTACGGCTTTAGATTCTTTTTTCAACGCAATGGTATCCGTTGTAATGAGTTCGGTCAAGGCCGATTGCTCAAGACGTTCATAGGCTTCGCCAGAAAGAATGGGGTGCGTACACACCGCACGGACACTCAGGGCGCCACGTTCTATCATCATGTCAGCGGCTTTGGTTAGCGTTCCTGCCGTGTCAACCATATCGTCGACCAAGACCACGTTTTTGCCAGTGACATCTCCAATGAGCTCCATGTGAGAGATGATGTTTGCTTTTTTGCGCTGCTTGTAGCAAATCACTACATCGCTTTCCAAAAACTTGGCATATGCGTAGGCACGTTTGGCACCACCCATATCAGGAGAAGCAATGGTTAGATTTTCAATATTTAGTTCTTTTAGGTGTGGCAAAAACAAAGATGATGCAAAGAGATGATCTACAGGTTTTTCAAAAAATCCCTGAATTTGATCAGCGTGAAGGTCCATGGTGATAATACGTGTTGCACCAGCAGATTCAAGAAGCTTTGCGACAAGTTTTGCTCCAATGGGTACCCTAGGTTTGTCTTTTCGATCTTGTCTGGCCCAGCCAAAGTATGGCATCACAGCAGTGATGTGTCGTGCCGAAGCCCGCTTGGCAGCGTCGAGCATCAGTAACATTTCCATCAAGTTTTCGGCATTTGGATGTGTAGATCCAATAATAAAGATACGAGAACCTCGAATAGATTCTTCAAAGGATGGTTGGAATTCACCATCGCTATAACGAGAAAAAATAACATTGCCTAGTTTGACACCATATTGATCGGCAATTTGTTTTGCGAGATCCATGCTTTGAGTGCATCCGAAAATCTTGGCTTCCACTTTTACTTTTGGCATTTTAAAATCCTATGTTTCACAAGGGGTGCAAATGTAGGGATTTTTGATGTTTCTCACTCAATTACTTGTTACTTTTTGTTTTCTCTGGCGAAATATTTGCTTACCTTTGCGACGCAAAATGCCTTGGTGGCGGAACTGGTAGACGCGCTGGATTCAAAATCCAGT
>JABHGH010000100.1 GCA_018672145.1 Flavobacteriaceae bacterium | reverse complement strand
CCAAACACGCCAATGCCAATAACCCAATCACCAATCCACTCCACAATGGGAGGGAAAACGCTCCTGAAAGACTATTGATAAACGCATCAAAGGCATTTGGTGGCAACTCTTCAATAACGTCTATGGTCATGTTTTGGGCAAAGCGCAAGTTGTGCTGGATGTCCTCGTTTGTAGGGTCGAGTAACTGTGCCTTTTCATAGTTGAGAATACTCGGGGCAATGCGGTTGAGCTTATAGTGGGCGTTGCCCATATTAAAATACAATTCAGAAGAATGCAGTCCGATCTGAACAATGGAATCATAGCCTGCTAGCGCCTGCTCATAGCTGCCGAGATTGTAGTTTTTGTTGGCCCGTGAAAATATAGAATCTGGGTTTTGTGCTTGCAGTTGCACCGCCAGTAAGAACAAAAAAATCATGGGCATTCGCATCCTACAATTGTTTATCGATTTGTGTTATCATTTTGGCGGTATTGGCATAGTCTTGCTTCATCGCCTTGACAGAGGACGGAGTATAGCGCGCAAACTCACAGTTTTCGAGCACCGACACAAAGTCGTTTACCAAGGGTTCTTCTACCCCGATTTGAGACAGGATGTTTTTGATTTTTTCTTTGCTAAAATCAGCCGTTTCCATTTTGAGTTTGGCTTTGAGGTAGTTGTGCAAAGCACGTTCCAGAGCTACATAAAATTCTTCAGAATTGTTGAGGTTTCGTTTGGCTTCAGACAGGTATTTTCGAGCCATTCGATTGGCAGTTCGCATTCGTACCCCATCTGTGTCGCCCAACTGTTTGCGTAGGCGACGGGCATAAATCGCAAAAAGCAAAAGCAGCCCTAAGGGGGATATCCACAACCCATAAAACATTGACGACCCAAAAAAGACCGAAGGAGTGATCGCAACAAAAGAGGTGTCTAGAGCAATAAATTTAAACGGGGTGTCGATCGACACTGCTGCTGATGGTGTCGTGGGGTTCGCCGATCGGTTGAAGGACGGGCCTTCGGTGACATCCACCAGTTGTTCGGCAGATTTTACCGTTTGATAGCTTTTTGTTTTTGGGTTGAAAAAGGAGAATTCAACAGCTGGGATGGGGTATTTGCCTTGATACTGAGGCACAAGCGTATAGCTCTGCGTTACGGAGCCACTCATTCCGCTCAAACTACTGCGAACGTTTTCGCTACTTTCGGGTTCGTACCGCTCCAGAGCACTCGGTGTTTGGAGTTCGGGGAGTGTAAACAGCCGAAGGTTTCCTCTTCCTGAAACCTTGACCGTCGCTTGTAATGATTCGTTTGCTTTTAACTCCGGTTTGCTTGTGGTCACGTCAATAGAAAAATTTCCCACAGCCCCACTAAAACTATCTGGTTGCCCTTCCAACGGCAAGGGTGTAACGTTGATATTCAGATTTCCTGCCGAAACAAGCTTGGGTACTTGGGTGTATATCACACGCTGGAAAAAGTCTCGCCTACCAGTAGGCACATTGACCGTAACGTCCAAGCTCAAGGGGTTGATTTGCAACTTGCCTGCACGCTGTGGATAGAGTACAACCTTGCGCCATTCTACATAGTTATAACGTTCACCTTTAAAAATGGCAGTAGCCACATCTCTCTTCTGGATGTCCACGTTATAGGACCAAAAGTCGTTGTATTTAGGCATTTCCACTACATCAACATCGGTAGGCATGACATTTTGCGCGAAGTAAAGTTTATATACGATTGTAATGGGCTCATTCACATAAGGTTTTCTGTTAGAGACCTCCGCCACCAAATGCAATTTTTCATCTACGATATATGCTGGGTCGTTTGGATCTTTGGGCACCTCTACCGCCTCGGTTACATTGATCGTAACTGGCGTAGTTTTAAATATATCCCCATTGTATTCGATTTGGGCTTGCTCTATATCAAAGACCCCTTGTTTGAGCGGTGTGAGAAAATAGGTGTAGGTCATGGAATAGGTTCGTTTCCCGTTGACAAACACATTGCTCACCGACTGCATTGGGCCAGAAACAACACGAAAGGAAGAAAAAGCAGGTGGACGGAAATTGTCTCCTGGTTTGTCGATTTTAAAGTCCACGCGCAGACGTTCATTCAGCCCAAGTTTCTTTTTACTGACAGACACTTCAAAGTTTATCTGCCCCCAACTCCATGCGGAAAAGAACAACAAAACAATAAACAATGTTTTTCGCATCATGCTACCAGTCTTTTTTGGATTTTGGCTTCACCGGCTTTGCCTTTTTCGCATTGACCTTGTCTTGGACTTTCTTCTCTTCGTTGTTCATCGCCTTTAAGAGGTTTTGAATTTGCTGAGGAGAGAGTTTTGTCGGCTGACCTTTAGAGTCTTGCTCTTCTTTAGGGTTTTGTTTTTTGTCGGACTCGTTCTTTTTATCATCCTGCTCATTGCCATTTTTGTCTTGGTCTTTCTCGTCCTCGCCTTCATCTTTAGGCTCCTCTTTTTTGTCGTCGCCTTTCTTATTGTCTTTGTTGTTCTGCTCGTCTTTGTCCTTCTGATCTTGATCCTTTTTGTCCTGGTCTTTATCCTTGTCTTTGTCGTTGTTTTGGTCTTTTTTTTCCTGTTCCAAGAGCGATTTGGCTACCGCATAGTTGTAACGTGTTTGATCGTCATTTGGATTGTTTCGCAAGGCCTCTTTGTAGGTTTCAACAGCCTTGGCATACTCTTTTTTGTTCATAAACACATTCCCCATATTATGTAAGGCGCTGTGTTTTTCTGCTTTTGACTGGGCAGTCGTGGTGGCGGATTTATAAGCGTTAAAAGCCTCGCCGTAGTAGGCTTCCTCAAAAAGAGTGTTCCCTAAATTGTGTTGGGCAATGGTGTTTTTTGGCGATCGAGAAAGCGCCTCACGATATTTTTTTTCTGCATTCGAATACGATTCCATGAGATGATATTCATTCCCCTCGTAGGTTAAATTATCTTCTGTTTTGGTCTCACTCGTCTGGGCAAATCCCAAAAGTCCTAAAAGAATAAAACTGTATGTTAGGAGGCTTTTTTTCATTTGTCGTTGAATAAGTTAAGGTTTCGTATCCATTTTGTCTTGCGGTCCAACAAAAATAAATCCAAGCAGATCAAAAACAAGCCAATTGCCAACAACCATTGGTATTGATCTTTAAATCGTACAAACTGTTTGGCTTCAAATTCGGCTTTATCCATTTCCAACAAGCGATTTGTGATGGCCGCAACAACCTCACTGGTGTTGTCGCCAAGCAAAAAGATTCCATTTGTGTTTTCTGCCACTTCTTTCAATATGGTCGTATTCATTCGAGTAATAACCACTTCGCCCTCTGCATCTTTTTTAAAGGTAGATGTCACCCCGTTTCGTTTGATTGGAATCACATCGCCTTTCTCTGTGCCCAGTGCAACCGTGAATATGGTAATTCCTTCTTCAGCGGCGGTTTTTGCTGCAAGCTCACCCCCTTCTTCATGGTCTTCACCATCGCTGAAGATACACAAAACACGATTGGTTTGGTTCTCATTATCAAAATAGGTTTTTGACAATTCAATGGCCTCCGCAATAGCCGTTCCCTGTGATGAAAGCATGTTGGTGTTGAGTGCTTGTAAAAACATTTTTGCAGACTCATAATCTGTTGTAATGGGCAATTGCGGAACCGCACTTGCTGCATAGGCAATGATCCCAACACGATCGCCAGACAGCTTGTTGATCGTTTCAGAGACCAACCGCTTAGCCTTTTCCAGCCTGTTGGGAGCAATGTCTTCAGCTAGCATACTTTTGGACACATCGACTGCAAAGACCAAATCCACGCCTTCACGCTTTACTGTTTCGAGTTCTGTTCCCATTTTCGGATTCACCATCGCGAGTATAAGGGCAGAGATCCCAAGCAAGAGAACACCAAATTTTAAGTGGGTTTTAAATGCCGAGTGCCGTGGTGCCAAGGCCTCTAAAAGTACTGGTGATCCAAAACGCTTTTTTGCATTGCGCTTCCATACAAGCAAAAAGCTATAACCCATCATCATCAAAGGGATGAGGAGGAGGAAATAGAAATAATTTGGTGCGTCCCACTGTAACATTACACAATACTTTTATAAACGGTTACACGTAAAATCCACTCCAAAACCAATAGTAATAATCCACTCAAAATAAAGAAACGGAAATGTTCTTCGTAAGTGGTATAGGTGAACTCTTCGACCTCTGTTTTTTCAAGCTTATTAATCTCATCATAAATAGAGGCCAAACGCTGATTATCTGTCGCACGAAAATAAACCCCACCTGTTTGTTCGGCAATGCTTTTTAGTAATTCCTCGTCGATTTCAACACGGGAAAGCCCATAGCGAAAAGTCCCGTCTCTTTTCATTGCAATGGGTGCCATCGCATTGCCATTACTCCCCAACCCAATCGTATACGTTTTAATACCATAGGATGCCGCAAGTCCTGCTGCAGTGGTTGGGTCAACAAAACCAGCGTTGTTTACGCCGTCTGTAAGTAATATAATCACCTTACTCAATGCTTTGCTGTCTTTAAGGCGGTTGACAGCAGTCGCTAATCCCATTCCAATTGCTGTCCCATCGTCAATCACTCCGCGTTCATAATCGAGTAGTGAAAGGGCGTTGGTCACTACTGCCTTGTCGCTTGTAATGGGCGTTTTGGTGTAGGACTCCCCGGCATACACAATGAGTCCAATTCGGTCATTGACTCGGTCGGAAACAAACGTTTTTGCGACTTCTTTGAGGGCCGCTAAGCGATTTGGTCGTAAATCGCGGGACAACATACTCGATGAAATGTCAATAGCCATGACAATATCAATTCCCTTTGTCGTTTTGGTTCTTGAAGATACGTTGGATGTACGAGGTCGAGCTAACGCAATGATGAACAATGCAATCGAAAACAAACGAAGTACAGAAAGCAATGGATATAAGCGCACCCAAACACTTGGGTTTTGTAATCCTTTTAACGACGACATGCGCAGCACACTGCGTTTGCTTTGTGGTTTCCAAAATAGCCAGGCTGCCAATAAGGGAAGTGCGGTCAACGCCCAGAGATAGAAACTATTCGCAAAGGAATAACTGTCAAATATCATTGTACTTCCGTTTTAAAATTGAATGAATCTACTAATCGATCAATGATGGTTTTTGCATAACGGTCTTCTCGATTGCTAACAAATTCTATTTGTTGCAAGCCGCTATTCTCTGCAAAATAATAAACAAAATATTCTTTGCGAACTGTCTCTTTATTTTCTGTTGTCCAATCAAAAGATCCTGAAATGGTAACTCCTTTAACTCCACTTGGGGTTTGGTATTCGTCTTGTTTTTGGAAAATATTGGAGGCTCCAGCTGCTTCGAATATTTGAATGAGTTCTGTAGCACGTGCGTTTATGTCGATTTCGACATCTCCTTCTTCTGTGATTTGCTCCACTCGCAATGTTAAGGCAAAAGTGTCTTCTATATCTCCCAAGCGAAAGGTTTGGGTGTTTGGTTTTTCAGATGGAAATCTGGTGAGTATTTCTGGGGTTGTCATTCGAATTGGGGTAGCGCCGTAGGTGCTTGTCACCCATTCGTTGCTGAGTAGCGTCAGCGTTGGATTCCCCAACAAACGATCTTTGACTTGGTCAAAACCATAAACATAGGTAGCAACTCCAAAAGCGAACACAATCACGCTAGCCAATGAGATCCCCATAAACTTCCATTGTTTCTTTCGATATTGTTTTTGGAGTTCACGGCGGTAGGCCTCATCACGAAGCAACTCCTCTTCTGTTGGTTCGGGGATGGCCTCTTTGGTTTGCACCACCACCGACTCTATTGCAAACCGGTCCGAGGAAGCGTGATCTGTTCCTGGTGTTGCTTGGGCAAACTTCACCAAATCGGCAGTTTCCAACACATTTTTTAGGTTTGAAATTGTTTCTGGTTTTAATGCCAAGGTGCCACCCTTACGCAACAATTCTAACTTTTGAATCAGCTCAGTCGTAGTGCTTTCTAGGGCATTGATGCTCGCATCCTCCTCAAGATATCCACGGACAATTGCTGTGAGGGATGAATAATATTGTTTGTAATCGTCTTGCGCAGCAAGGGTGTTTGCTTCGAGGGCCTTTAGCTTTTGTAGTGCACGGTCAAAAGGGGGTAGTTTTTGGCGACGTTTTTGAATTTTGTCTCTTGCGCGTCCGTATAACACATAGAGCCCGAGGAGGGTGCCCAAGAGTAAAAAAGCAAGGGTGTAAGGGCGCCACCAACCCGTTCTGTTTTTCTGTGTTTCAATAATTGGCTTGATGGGGTGTAGGGGCTGCTTTAGGGTATCAACTTCCATGGTAAACACTT
>JABHGH010000103.1 GCA_018672145.1 Flavobacteriaceae bacterium | reverse complement strand
CTTCTCTTTAGAGCAGCGGAAATTGCATTAGAAAAGAATTTCGATCACTTCATTCTGGTAAAAAGAGATGTTGAAGAAAAAAAGCGTATAAGGACAACAACGAGTTCAAACTCTAGTATATATGACCCATATTTTGGTTACAGTTTTTTTAGCCCAAATTTTGGTTGGAGCCAGAGATACCCATACTCTAGTTTCGGAGGCTTTTCGTCTGCCAGGTTATATGGAAGAGCAAGGTTTGGACATAGAGGATTCGGATACGGATCCGCCTTTAGATACGATCCATTTTTTGATGATATCGAAATACGCGAAATAATAAAATATAAGGCAACTGCAGAGGTAGTGTTTGGTGAAGGTAATAAACCAAAGGATAAAGAAAATGCATTCAATGCATCTGAAGTACATGCAAACTTAAAAGGTGAAATAATACGGCCAGAAATTAAATAGCAGCTAAACAGACAGAAACTGAACAAACCCGTTACCAAGGCGGGTTTTTTTTACCTAAAAAAAATTATATTTACTATTGCGAATAATTCTCAATTGCATTAGGAGACTTTTGACAATGAGAATTATTCTCAAGAAAAAGGTAAAAATAATGACTATCCTAACACATACTAAAACTTTTCGTGAATTACTTCTTGGGGTAAGTTTATCAGTACTATCCAGTTCAATAGCAGTCGCCCAATCTTACTCAGGATCCAGCGAGAACAAAAATGTTGACGAAATTGTCGTAACCGGAAAATACTTGTTTTTAGATCAAGTTAATGCTCTTAAAAGTCCAACGCCAATCATTGACGTCCCGCAATCGCTTTCCATTGTAACGGCTGATCAAATCACAAATCAAGGATTTGATAGTGTCGGCGACATCATCAATTATATTCCAGGCGTCACCAACTCCCAGGGCGAGGGTCATCGTGATTCAGTCGTTTTCCGAGGTGTTCGTTCAACATCTGACTTCTTCGCCGATGGCGTACGCGATGATGTTCAATATTATCGCAGTCTTTACAATATCGACCAAGTTGAAATCCTACGCGGCGCTAATGCGCTCCTATTCGGTCGCGGCGGTACAGGCGGTCTCGTTAACCGAGTAACAAAAAAAGGTCAAATTGGTGAAGATTTTACAGGTTACAAGGCAACCATCGATACATTTAGTGCCTTTGGAGTCGAACTCGACAGTAACTTCACAGCTAGCGATACCTCAGCATTCCGTATCAATGCCATGTATGAGAGCCTGAATAACCACCGTGATTTCTATGATGGCGACCGGATTGCATTTAATCCAACAACGCGTTTTGAACTAAGCCCATCGTCCACAGTCGATTTGTCTTATGAATATATCGACAATGAACGTTTCATTGACCGCGGTATTCCTATTAATGATTTGGCTGGCGGCGACTACCAGCCCGTTGAAGCTTTTGAGGACATTGTTTTTGGTGACCCAGAACTAAATACAGCTGAAGCTAAAGCTCACATCTTACGCGCAACATTGACACAAAACTTCTCTGACAACTTGAAGGGTGTTTTTAACGCAACTTATAGTGACTTTGATAAACTATATCAAAACTTCTATGCACAAGACCTGCGCTCTCTAACGACAGACAGGACAAGCGGTATCGTTCGTCTCGACGGTTATGTCGATACAACTCAGCGCAAGAGCTTGAACATCTCAGGCAACCTTATTGGTGAATATGCTACGGGCGGTATTGAGCACACAATTGTGACAGGCATAGAATATCGCGGCACATCAAACAACAATGATCGTTTCAATCCCGAATTCCCATTTGGAGCTGATGGTATCGGCGATGATCGTGAAGATTTTATTATCACGCGTCCTTTAAACTTCTCCGGCGGTTCTGGCGTAGACGCTGATGGTAATGTATTTACTGTTGCATTCACAGACCTCAATGATCAAACAGAATCAGATATTAAAGTCTTCTCTGCTTTCATCCAAGACGAAATAGCGGTTTCCGATAACTTTGATATTATTCTGGGCGGACGATTTGATAGCTTTGATATGTCAACAGATGATATTGGACGCAATACTTATGGCTTATCGCGTACGGATAAAAAGTTTTCCCCGCGTGCGGGTCTGGTTTTTAAGCCTCAAGAAAATATCTCTGTTTACGGAAGCTATAGCCAAAGCTTCCTGCCTCGTACAGGAGAACAATTCGCAGGCCTAAGAAGATCTTCCCCTGGAAGTGTTCAAAGCGACATTCTCTCACCTGACGAATTTGAAAACCTTGAGGCGGGTCTTAAGTGGGACTTAATAGACGGCCTCAGCTTTACAGCGGCAGTTTTCAAAAATGAGTCAACGCGTGCAACACGTGCAGATGCAAATGCAGACGAAACAGAAGTACAAGGATTGTCAGTTGATGGCTTTGAGCTTCAACTCGAAGGTGAAGTCACAGACCGCCTGTACGTTCGGGCAGGTTATTCCAATCTGACCGGCGAAACATCTGATGGCGGAGTAACACCGCGTGAATTACCCAAGAATACCTTCTCAATCTGGAGTAATTATAGAGTCACAGACCAATTTAGCTTTGGCCTAGGGGCCACTCATCAGGGCGAGGCTTTGACGGGTAATGGAAGTGCAACCTTCCTTCCCTCTTTTACCCGTTTTGACGCTGCAGCTTATTATGATGTGAATGATACTGTTCGTGTTCAAATCAATGTTGAAAACCTCACAGATACGCTATACTTCCCATCATCGCACAGCACACATCAGGCAACAGTTGGTGCACCGCTCAACGCACGCTTCACTGTCTCAGGACGCTTTTAAGAAGGGTTTAGTATCTATGCAATTTTAGATGCTAAATAAAATAAAAATCAGGCACTTGATTTTTTATTTATTTAACGCGATATAGCGCGCCTCAGTGGCGCGCTTTTTTGTGCAGTTATAATAGCAAGGATTTTTCATGAGTTTACCAGGGCAAAATTTTAACGATCGCCTTAAAGAACAGAAGCAAGCTAAATTAGCTATGCTAAAGCGAGCCAAAGAAAAACAACTAGATCCCGAACAAAAAGAAAAACTTTTGAAAGAAAGAGCTATTCGCAATGAAGAAAGAGCAAAACGGGAAGCTGAAAAAGAAGCTGCTCGTAAGTTAAAAATAGAAAAATTAGCAATAGAAAAAGCTGAAAAAGACAGAAAAAATAAATTAGCTCAAGAGGCAGCCCAAAAAGCAAAAGTAGAAATGGAGCGTGCATCAAAGGCTCGTAGAGATGCTAAGTATGCAGCCAGGAAAGCACGCAGACGTTAAATCTTCCAACCCCAATATAAAGTTGCAATACCTCCAGAAAAATCTCTGTAGGAAACGTTTGAAAACCCAGATTCTACAATCATATTGGAAAATTCATTTTGTTTTGGAAACTTACGTATGGACTCAACTAAGTATTGATAACTGTCAGCATCACCCGCAAGAAAGTTACCAATTTTTGGTATAAAGTTGAATGAATAAGAATCATATATCTTGCGTAGATTTTTATCTTTAGGTGTTGAAAACTCAAGCACAAACATTCGTCCGCCTGGTTTCAAAACTCTAAAAAATTGCTTCAGAGCAGCCTGCCTGTCAGT
>JABHGH010000114.1 GCA_018672145.1 Flavobacteriaceae bacterium | reverse complement strand
GGTCAAAAATTTTTGATTTTTTAGACGGTTCACAACGAAAACCAATTTGGTTCACATTGTGAACCACACCCCAAACATAACTTATTGATTATCAGAGTATATACAGCGGTCATTCAAGGACAGGTGGGACTACCCTTAAAACCCCTCTTCTTGAGGGGTTTTTTGTTTTTAACGAATTTGAGCGTGAACCAAAAACATTAATTTTATACTATGACCTCTTCATTTTTAAAATCTTCTTTGCTTCAGTTCAGGTATTACAAGGAATTGGGAGAAAAAACAATTGAACAGCTCCCAGAAATTAAATTGTCATTTCAAATAAATAATGAGACAAATAGTATTAACACGATTGTAAAACATCTTAGTGGAAACATGGTCTCAAGATGGACAGATTTCTTAAGTTCTGAGGGAGAAAAAGAGTTTAGAAATAGAGATGATGAATTCAATGACACAATCGAATCCAAAAGGATCGGCCAGAAATTTAATTTGAAAAATTTTCTATAAACAAAGAGGAAAAGTCTTTTTTGGATGTTAAGTGATAAAAATATATTTTTATTAAAATTTAAAAAATAAAATTATAAATGAAAACTTTTTATAATGTATTAATCATCTCTGTTTTACTATTTATAAACCCCTCTTGTTCGCCTGACGACCCAGAAACACCACAAACCCCAGATGCAGAAGAGACTCCAGTTGAAGAAGTTGACGTGATCAACATTTTTGAGAAACTTCAAGGGAATACGTATCAGCAAATTGAAAAAGCAAGTGATTGTTCAAGTTGTGAAGACGAAGTGAATTATTATATGTTTTCAGCTGATGCAATACAAATAACAGGAACCACTCTTGACGGGACATGTGAGCAAAATGATTACCAGTCAATCGGCAACTGCGACGATTGTGTAGTAATCGAAGAAAACACACCTGATAAACTCACCATTTGCATTGGCTCAGACTCAATAGCCTGCCAAACCATTACCTTTTTGTCAGACACTGAAATTCAATTTGATTTTCCAGCATTTAATCAAACCTGGACAGCCGAACTTCACAACGAAAATGTTCCATGTACGGACTGGTCTCCAATTGGAGATGGGCCAGACACCGTTTTTGCAAAACTTCAAGGGAATACGTATCAACAAATTGAAAGCGCCGACGATTGTTTGACGTGCGAGGAAGAGATCAATTATTACAAGTTTTCAAGCGAAGGACTACAAATAACTGGGACAACATCTGACGGCACATGTGAGCAAAATGATTTTTCGGCAATAGGCGACTGTGATGACTGTGCATATATTGAAGAAAATACAAACGAGAAACTTACAGTTTGTGTTGGCACCTTTTTAAAAGTATGTCAGACAATTACTTTTCTATCTGAAACGGAGATCCAATTTGATTTTCCAGCATTCAATCAAACATGGACAGCACAACTATTTGAGGGAGATGTACCCTGTCTTGACTTTAATGGAACACCTGACCCCATATTTAGCGGCACTTTTAATGGCACTGTTTGGGACAACGGGGTTTTTGAATTTCCTACTGGGAGTTCAGTAGCAGACTACGCTGGTTTTGCAAATGAAAACACCACGATATATCCACTGAGTTTTCCTGATGGAGGTGATGTGACCTTCACTGCAGCGACCTCCGGTGTTGATATAGATGTTTGGTTTAGATTTGAAAAAAACACTTGGCCTGATACTGAACCATCTTTTGAAACAGCGGATATCACGATATCTGGCACTGACGCAAAGGAGTATACTGTTGAGATTCCTCCACAAGGGGATAACACATTTAATTCAGCTTTATTCTATCTAAACACCAGAGATCAGCGACTAACCGCTTCGAACTTTGCAATCACATCGAATTAGCGAAAGGCACAAAGCATTGAGCTAGAATAAAACAAAAAAACCCTTCGATATCGAGGGGTTTTTCTTTTGATTACCTTACGACTAACAAGAGCAAATACAATAGGGCTGTTTTATAAGACCCATTACGAATTTGGCCTCCAATCCCAAACAACAACATTCCAATCACTGTTTCCATAGTGGAGTGTTCCAACTGGTTTGAAACCAGCTTTTATATGCGTCCTAAACGAAGCAAGATTTTCCGTATCGACATCGGTTACGGCAAATGAGTAATGGTCTTTATAGGTGTTTTTAAACGTTCTGTAAAGTTGCTGTGACACCCCT
>JABHGH010000051.1 GCA_018672145.1 Flavobacteriaceae bacterium | reverse complement strand
CGATGATTTTGTTTTACAAAACAATTTTTTTGTTGCAAAAATTTCTTTTGTCACTGCCATTTTTTCAAATGAAGAAAAAGAATATCATCTCAATTCCCATTTAAAAAGAAATGATTTAAATGGTCACTACCTACGAGGGCCACCTTCTGTTTAATCCATTTCAGACCCTTTTTTCTTTTTTTGATGTATCCTTTTTCAAGGATCCATTGCCGATCTACACCATTTTTAAAAATATTGAGACATGTTAAAAAACATTTTTACAAAAGCATTCGTATTTGCTATTATTTTATTCGTCGTATCCTGTGATAAAGACGATTCTCCAGATCCTGAAAACGAAGAGGAAGCAATCACTAAGGCAGTGCTCGTAGTGACAAACACTTCGGATAACAGTTCTGAAACCTACAACTTTGAAGTTGAAGGGCATCACCATGACCATGACGATGATCACACAGATGACGGTGACGATGACGATGTCGACGATCATGAAGGCGAGCATATGGAAGTTGAGCTTGAAAGCAACTCAACGTATTTGTTTGAGATTACTTTCTTTAATGAATCAGATCCTAGTAATAGCATTGATGTGACTAAAGAGATCATTGAAGAAGCTGATGAGCACGTTTTTTTCTACGAGCTAACAGACTCTAGCATCACCATTGAAAGCGCTGCTGGAGATACAATTGACTCTTCTGGAGATCCAATTCATCTAAAAACCGAGTGGACAACAACTTCAGCTGCTATCGTTGATATCGTTGCTTACTTAATTCACGAGCCAATAACAAAAACAGGCGTTAGTACTCGTACTGACCTTGGGGGCTCAACTGATGCGGAGATCGAATTCGAAGCTCATGTGGAGTAAAAAATCATTTTACATGTTATTTTGAATATTAATTCGAATTCCAAAAAGAGTAGCAATAATAGTTACTCAACTTTCTTAAAGGCTGTGGTCAATATTAGTTTATTGGCTACAGGCTTTATTTTTTCTCAAGACTGTGATCTCAAACTTGAGGGAAAGATTATTGATTTGTACAGCGATTCTCCGCTTGAGGCGGCAGTTATTGAGGTCGTGGGAACCAATACCAACACCATCTCCACAGCGGATGGCCTTTTTACCCTTACAGAGCAATGCCCTAAAAAAATTAAACTAAAAATTTCTCATCTTAACTGCAAAGATCTTTTCAAAGAGATTGACCTCAGACAATCGGAGTCACTATCTTTTTATATGGACCATCATGTCGAGTCCTTAGATGAAGTGGTCGTTGCTGAAGAAAAAACCAACAACTTATCTACAACTGCAAAAATATATTCCCTTTCCGAGTCCGAAAAAGATCGCAATAGCCATGATGGACTAACTGGTGTATTGGAACAACTAAGCGGGGTTCATGCACTTTCTACTGGCAATAGCATAGCCAAGCCAGTCATACATGGAATGTTTGGCAGTCGGATCGGTATTATCTACAACGGTATAATGCTTGAGAATCAACAATGGGGGCAAGACCATGCGCCTAATGTCGATGTAAATGCTTTTGACAATGTTCGTGTCATCAAAGGAGCCAGCGCATTAAAATATACTGGCTCAAACCCTGGCGGTATTGTTATTCTCCAATCTAGCTTTCCAAAAAAAATAGATTCCTTGTATGGCAAGACTATTTTGAGTGGCATGAGTAATGGAAAAGGTGCTAGCCTAGTCAGTTCATGGACTAGGTCATTCCAAAATGGCACATACTTTACAGCTCAGGGTACAATCAAAAAAAGTGGCGATTTGTCTGCACCCAATTACGTGCTTTCAAATACAGGATACAATCAAAAAAATGTGTCACTGGCATTTGGAAAAAACGACACGGAAAGTGATTGGAAAATATACTTTAGTTATTTCAATAATGAAACTGGGATATTAAAAAGCTCTCACATTGGAAACGTCGGTGATTTATTGAGAGCTATTGAGTCTGACACCATTGTAATCAATCCATTTTCGTACCAAATCAATAACCCTAAACAGCTAAACACGCACTATACAACAAGTATTGATTACTCAAAATACTTGAACGACAAGGAAAAACTAAGTCTCAAATACAGCTGGCAAAAAAATAATCGAAAAGAATATGATCTTAGAAG
Organism: Flavobacteriaceae bacterium; assembly: GCA_018672145.1. Lineage (GTDB taxonomy): Bacteria > Bacteroidota > Bacteroidia > Flavobacteriales > Flavobacteriaceae > UBA724. The sequence continues at coordinate 6,095 of JABHGH010000051.1, read as the reverse complement.
AGGTGCGTTTAAAAATACGGCTTCCTTACATTTGAACCTAGACACACACCATTTCAATTCAAATTACGAATGGACAAGTTCATTTGCAGAAGTTAACTCCGGCCTTTTCTTTGAAATTCAAAACAACTTTTCAACGCCAGGAACAGGGACAAAGCGTCTCATTCCAGATTATTTAAAAACAAGATTTGGCAGCTATATCACTGCTATCATTCATAAAAACAAGAATTTTGATTTTGGGCTTGGTTTGCGCCACGAGTACCTGAGCAATGACGTTCATAAATACTATCATAACATTCGCTGGGAATCGGAAAACTATGGGCCTAGACTTGGCCCATATGTAATCAACGAAGTCCTCAGCCAAAAGCTTGTTAAAAGAAAAATAGTCTTTAACACATTCTCCTTCAATGCAGGAGTTGTTTTTAAAGCATCTAAGGACAACACTCTTGGAGTCCAATTCAATTACGTGCAACGCGCTCCTGATATTGCTGAAATGTTTAGCGATGGCTTGCATCATTCGCTTGCGTCCATCGAGTATGGCAACCCTTTTTTAAAGAAAGAAACAACCCAAAAACTACTTCTTGATTTTGAAAAAAAATACGGTTTTTTCACCTATATCATTAGCCCATACATTACCCTTGGTAAAAATTTTATTATCATTGAGCAATCAGGTTTTGAACAATCCATTCGAGGTGCATTTCCTGTTTGGGAATATGTGCCCATCAATGCTATTTTTAAAGGAGTAGATCTTGACTTGTCTTATAAAATAAACCGAAAACTCCGACTTAGGAATAACACTTCATGGGTAGAAGCTGTGAATAGCGACACAAAAGAACCATTGGTTAATATCCCAGCGTTAACCATCAAAAATCAAGTTGAATTTTCGATACCAAATTGGGAACGTTTTCATGCAAGTGTAATCAGTAAAAACGTTTTTCATCAACATCTTTTTCCAAACAACAACAACATAACTTCCACGCTTGAAAACGGAAAAAAGGTAGATAAAGTCGTTGACATAAGCACACCACCCGATGGCTATATGGATTTAGGGCTTGACTTGAATTGGGGGCCTTACCAGCTATTTTCCAGCAATATAAACATCTCACTATCGTTTGATAATATTCTCAATACTAGATATAGAAACTACTTAAATAGATTGCGTTTTTATTCTGATGATATTGGAAGAAACGTAATGCTTCAACTAAAAATCAAGCATTAATGTTTCGGTGCGTTTTTAGAAACGCTCACGAAAACGTCGATTATCGATGATAAGAACTCAATACTGCATTCCGTTTCAACCATAATGTCTGCAACCTAAGACATGATTGTTTATTCCTTCAACAATGCGGTATAAGAAGTCATTAATTTTTTCACTTTTGGAGATATCACCAAGTTGCAATACGGTTGGGATTGATTTTGATTGTAATAATCATGGTGTTCCACTTCGGCAATATAAAACTCCGTAAATGGTGAGAGTTCCGTGACAATCGAATTCTCAAACTTTTTGGAAGCAGACGACATGACTTGCATCGCTATTTGATGTTGTTCTTCATCATGATAGAAAATAGCTGAACGATACTGTGTGCCCACATCAGCACCTTGTCTATTGAGTGTTGTGGGGTCATGCATGTCAAAAAACACTTCAATCAAGGTCTGAAAACTAATGATATCATCATCAAATTTCAAATGCACACACTCCGCATGACCTGTGGTGCCGTTGCATACCTCTCGATAGGCGGGATTTTTAACCGAACCGCCTGAATAGCCTGGCATTGAAGAGATGACCCCTTGCATACGGGAGAAAAGTGTCTCTGTACACCAAAAACAACCAGACGCTAGCGTTGCCTCTTTTATCATTTTGTTTACATCATTAAGATTCAAAAATAAAATAAAAAAAGTACAAATAGACTAGGAAAGGGTTATATAAAAACATTACAAATTTGTATTTTTCGGCTATGATTCAAGCGAAGGCATTATCAAAAACATACGGCGATCTACATGTTCTCAACGGAATTGATTTAGAAGTCAACAAAAAAGAGATTATTGCGATAACAGGCCCGTCGGGTGCGGGAAAAACAACCTTACTCAATATCTTAGGAACTCTAGACATTGCTGATAAGCAAGCAAACAGCAGTCTCTTCATCAATGGCATTGACATTTTCAAACTCACTGGCAAGTCACTTGCTAAATTTCGAAATGAGCAACTGGGTTTTGTTTTTCAATCCCATCAATTATTGCCTGAGTTTAGCGCCATCGAAAACGTGTGTATCCCTGCACTTATCAAAAAAACATCTTTAAAAGAAGCACGGAGACAAGGATTGGAATTACTCGAATTTCTAGGGCTTTCTGATCGTGCAGAGCACAAGCCCAGCATGCTGTCTGGTGGTGAGCAACAACGTGTGGCAGTTGCCAGAGCGCTCATCAACAAACCCACACTTCTTCTTGCGGACGAGCCAAGTGGAAACCTCGATAGTCAAACCGCCATGCAACTTCACAAGCTATTTCTTTCGTTGCGCGACAACTTTGACCAAACCATTGTATTGGTAACACACAATAAAGAACTCGCTGCGCTCAGTGATCGTCCTTTACATTTAGTTGACGGACAATGGCATTGAGTTTTTCAGCGCTAAAGACCTTTCTCAACGAAAAAGCGGTGCAGTATAACACGCCCACTTTTATTGAATCAGACCCTATTCAAATTCCGAAACGATTTTCTAAAAAAGAGGACGTCGAGATTGCTGGTTTTTTTGCTGCCACTATTGCTTGGGGCAATCGTGCGAGCATCATCAAAAGTGCCAATCGCATTATGAATCTCATGGATGATGCGCCATATGACTTTGTCCTGAACGCGACCACAAAAGATTGGGAAGGCGTAACTCCGTTTGCACACCGTACATTCAACACCATTGATCTCCAATTTTTTATGCGTGCCCTTCAGCATATCTATCTAAAACATGGTGGTCTTCACACACTACTCAGCCCAACATCTAAGGAAACACACATGGACCAAGCCATTTGTCGGTTGCGTCAAGTGTTTTTTAGTATCGAACATCCCCAACGAACCACCAAACACCTGGCCAATCCCGCCAAAGGATCTGCAGCCAAACGAATACATATGTTCTTACGCTGGATGGTTCGTCAAGACAAAAACGGAGTTGACTTTGGCATATGGGACAATATTTCGCCATCCCTACTCTCTTGCCCCCTTGATGTTCACAGTGGAAATGTCGCCCGAAAGTTGGGGCTGCTCTCCCGTAAGCAAAACGACCAGAAAGCACTTCGCGAACTCGACAATAGTTTGCGGTCTCTCGACCCAAAAGACCCCGTAAAATATGACTTCGCTTTGTTTGGACTGGGGGTTTTTGAAAAGTTTTAATCTCCTTTCGTTTTGGTTTTCTATCTTTGCCTAGGTTTATATTAACTCTTATCGAAATTTTTGGATGCAAATACAACTTCAATCCGCAAAAATTATCGATCCTACTAGCAGCTTTCACGGCGACAGACTCGACATTCTCATTTGTGACGGAATTATAGAAAAAATTGATAAAAAAATCAACGCTGATAAAGCAACTGTCATTGCACGAGACGATCTTCATCTTTCTTCTGGTTGGTTTGACAGTAATGTTTCCTTTGGCGAACCTGGCTATGAGGAGCGCGAAACACTTTCACACGGGTTGCATGTTGCGGCGACATCGGGCTTTGCCCATATCGCCTACAACACCAATACAAATCCCTTGCCCACGACTAAAGCAGATATCGCTTTTCTTATGCGGAAAACTGCCGATACGCCAACACTTATTCACCCAAAGGCACACATTACCACCGAAAGTAAAAACAATCAGCTTGCCGATTTAAACGATCTTTCACTTGCTGGTGCGGTGGGTTTTAGCAACAACAAAACCCCCATCGAAAATCCTCATATGCTCTTGCTTGCCCTGCAATATGCTCGGGGGTTTGATGGTCTAATCGAATCTTTCCCTCTCGACCCACAACTCTGTGTAAATGGAGTTATGCACGAAGGAATTATGAGCACATCACTTGGTCTCACTGGAATTCCAAATCTCACTGAAGAAATCCGAATTCGCAGAGACCTCTCCATTCTCGCTTACACAGGTGGTAAGTTGCATATCCCCACCATTTCTACTGCACAAGGCGTTGCACTTATTCGCCAAGCAAAAAAAGAAAATCTCGATGTGAGTTGCAGCGTTGCCATTCACAACCTTATGCTCACTGACGCAGAACTGGAAGGATTTGACACCCGCTTTAAACTCATGCCGCCATTGCGAGAAAGCTCCGATCAAAAAGCACTCATCAAAGGCATCAAAGACGGTACCATTGACATGGTCACTTCCGATCACCAACCAATGGATATTGAACACAAAAAAATGGAGTTTGAACATGCTGCTCACGGAAGCATTGGACTGGAAACTGCTTATGGCAGTTTGTGTGCCTTATTTGACAACCAAGCAGCAGCGACTTTGCTCACTAATGGAAAAGATCGCTTTGGGGTTCAACAGCAACCCATAGCAGTTGGTGAAAAAGCCGATTTTAGTTTGTTCTCTCCAAAGGGAAAAACTACCGTTCAAAAAGAAAACATCATCTCTTCTAGTAAAAACAGCGCCTATCTCGGAAAAGAAATTCCCGGAACGGTTTATGGTGTTGTGAATAATGGTAAGCTACACTTAAACGACTAGTCGTTGACAAAACTCAAATATCTTGTACGCCAACCCAAATCCGTAGGAATTACAAATCCACCTTTACTTGTATTGATTCACGGATATGGAAGCAACGAAAACGACTTGTTTTCTTTCGCTGACTACCTTCATCCTGATTTCTTGGTCATATCCCTACGCGCACCCCTCAACCTACCCATGATGGGACATGCGTGGTATAGCATTCATTTTGATGACGAACAAGGAAAATGGTCTGATGATGATGAAGCCATAGCGTCAAGAGAACAAGTTCTTGCATTTCTGGAATCCTTGCAACACGATCATCCATATGACCCCACACAAGTTCACCTGTTGGGCTTTAGCCAAGGAGCTATTCTATCTTATAGCCTTGCACTAACCTACCCAAACCGATTTGCGAGCATCGTGGCGCTCAGTGGATACCTTAACGAAAAAATCACCACGATTCCCAAGGAAGGAAAAATACCCCAAATCTATGTCGGGCATGGCACACAAGATGAAGTTGTACCATACCAATGGGATAAGCAAGGCGTAGAGCGACTTCGACAAGAAGGAATAGACGTTCACTTTGACAGCTTTCCCGTTGGGCACACCATCTCACAAGATGGTTTTCACAAACTCCTTGCATGGCAAAATGCGCTACTGAATAAACAGTAACGCATTTTTCTCACTCCAAATAACACGACTGTCTCTCAGTCGTTATTTTTTAACCAGCTTCACCGTTTGCTTCCCTTCTGCGGTTGCTACGTTAAGCATATACACCCCTGCTGATAAAGAATAGGTGTCTAGAGTTAGCTTTTGTTTGTCTGGCTGCTTACCAAGTACTTCCCGACTCAAAAGGTCATAGATTGCCAAAGACTGGATTTGATAGGGACTCTCAATAGACAAACGGTTTCCAACTGGGTTGCTGTAGTACGACAACAATGGTTTTTAAACTTGGGGGAAATCTAAAGAGGCATCAGGATCAAAAGCACATATATTAAAGGGACCTAGATAATCCCTTACTTAATGGTATGCATTAAAATTATTAAACACCATAACGTAAATTACAGTGTTTTCGGCTTGACCTGACATCTCAATTTTTGAAAAACGACTCGAATTATTACAAGCTATTTCCGTAAGAACACCCTCATTCAAAGTATAAGCTATAATAGCAGTATCATCAAGAACAGAACCTGATACAGCAGAAGTTTCAAAGGTGAGTTTTCCAAAGCTAGGTACAGTCGCTTTATACCACACATCGGCATATGATTGACTGGAATTGTAATATGCATCTATGCATCCAGATGAAATGTCAAAATCATTGCTATTTGTGGCATTGGTTAAGTCGCCTTGTGTTTGCGTGCTGTAAGAATCTGATTGTACGCTTAGCTCAGTTGCTGTTTGATAGGTGTTATTCGCTGGCGG
>JABHGH010000124.1 GCA_018672145.1 Flavobacteriaceae bacterium | reverse complement strand
CGAATTTGTGACTCGGGAGTTTTGGTAAACAAACTTCGAATTTCACTAAAGACCCCGGTGTATGTAGCGGGATTGCTTCTTGGTGTCCTCCCTATCGGCGATTGATTAATATCGATGACTTTATCAATGTGCTCAATTCCCATTAGCTTATCGTAGGGAAGAGGCTCTTTGACTCCTTTGTAAAAAAACTTATTGAGTATCGGATAAAGTGTTTCATTAATCAAGGTTGACTTTCCACTTCCTGAAACCCCCGTGACGCCGATCATTGTTCCAAGAGGAAGCTTGACGTCTATTCCTTTGAGATTGTTCCCACTACAGTTGGTCAATGTGAGACGTTTTCCATTTCCTTTACGTCGCTTGCTAGGAACCTCGATTTTCACTTTTCCATTTAAGAAAGCAGCCGTAATGGTTTTTGATTTTTTGACTTCTTTGGGCGTTCCTTCGGCTATAATTTCACCGCCATTTTTCCCTGCTTTGGGTCCCAAATCTATCAAGTGATCGGCACGCTCCATAATCTCTTTATCGTGTTCAACAACAATGATTGTATTTCCAATATCGCGCAGAGTGATTAAGGAGTCAATCAATTTGTTGTTGTCTCGTTGATGCAAGCCAATACTTGGTTCATCAAGAATGTATAATACACCAACAAGCTGTGCCCCAATTTGAGTGGCAAGTCGAATTCGTTGCGCCTCACCACCTGAAAGGGTTTTGGAACTTCTATTAAGCGACAAATACTCAAGACCTACATTGAGTAAAAACTGTATGCGTTTTTGAATTTCCTTAATAACTTCCGATGCAATTGCACGTTGTTTGTCAGAAATTTGACTTTCCATATTTCCTACCCAATTGTACAAATCATGTAAGTCCATGGCAGCAACCTGAGCAATATTTTTCCCATTCAGTTTAAAGCACATGGCAGCATCATTCAACCGTGACCCTTTGCATGAAGGACATTCGATTTGATCCATAAATGACTTTGCCCAACGCTTTAAAGACGTGGTGTGTGAATCTTGAAACTGATTTTCTATAAAGGGAACAATCCCATCGTAATCAATGGAATATTCACGTGTTAAGCCAAGTGTTTTTGAAGCCACTGAAAACTGCTCAGCACCGCCGTGAAGAATGACTTCTAATGCTTTTTTTGGAATTGACTTAATGGGGTCTTTGAGTGAAAATTTATAGCGTGCTGCTATGCTTTCAAATTGTTTAAAGGTCCAGTTTTGCTTGTAATTACCTGCTGGCTTGATGCCGCCAGCATGAATAGATATGTCATTGTCAGGTATAACCTTTTGTAGATTGACTTCAAACTTATCACCAAGTCCACTGCAGCTGTTACACATCCCTTTTGGGGAATTAAACGAAAAACTATTTGGTTCTGGACTAGGATAGGCAATTCCCGTCGTTGGACACATAAGCTTACGACTAAAATATCTGCTTTCACCTGTATCATGATTCCACAGGATTACAGTATCTTCTCCGTGATACATGGCAGTTTGTAAACTTTCTTTCAGTCGCTTTAATGACGATTTTTTTGTAGAATCAATCACTAACCTGTCAATTACAATTTCGATATCGTGTATTTTGTAACGATCAACTTTAAACCCTGTTTTGAGGTCAACAAACTCACCATCTACACGAACTCTGGTGAACCCTTGTTTTAGAATCGTTGCAAAAAGTTCTCTGTAATGTCCCTTACGAGAGCGAACAACGGGAGCAAGAAGAATTACTTTTTGAGAATCGAAGTCTTTGTGAATTAGAGAAACGATGTCTTCATCGCTGTACTGCACCATTTTCTCTTGCGTTGCGCTGCTGTAGGCGTCAGCCGCTCGCGCATACAAAAGACGAAAAAAATCATATAGTTCTGTAATAGTCCCTACAGTGGACCTTGGACTTTTACTTGTTGTTTTTTGTTCTATAGCCACCACAGGGGATAGACCATCTACTTTATCGACATCAGGCCGCTCCATACCCCCAATAAACTGACGTGCATAGGCACTAAAAGTTTCAATATATCGACGCTGACCTTCTGCATGAAGCGTGTCAAATGCTAGAGAAGACTTGCCACTACCTGAAAGTCCTGTGATTACAGTTAGGGCTTCTCTAGGTATCGTAACATCAATGTTTTTAAGATTGTGTTCGCGGGCACCTTTAACTACGATTTTTTCTTCCATGAGCAAACATGCAAGATACTCTATTTAAGAATAAATTGCACCACAATTATATGTGATATTTTGGTTTTGAAAAGTGCGCAAATAAGTCTTTAAAAAAAACATGAGATTGCGTTTTAAAATGAAGGTATTGATCTTCCAAAATATCGACAGAACTTCCCATTGATGTGGTGTTTTGCCTTCTACTTGACATGGCATGTAATATAGACCGAATCCCATTTGTTTGGGCATATTGCTCAAGCCATCCGTATTTGCGCATTGCTGTATAGTACTTCTGCGCTGAAATTGGCATAGTCTCTAAATGAGACGCTAGTATTTGATAAATATTTTCAGTGTAAAGGGGGAGTGATGTCGAGGTTAGTTCATCAAAATCAGCTGCAAGAAAGTGATCATAAAACAAATCCAAAATCACACGCGAACGGTGACGATGCTCTTTGAATAGAATCCCTCGTAATGAACGACTTATAGAGTGGGTGTCAGTAAAAATGTCAATTTTCCTGTGTAAATGAATTCCATTTTGAACAGCTAGACTAAATTGCGACAGGGTTTTGTTGGTCACATGGTCACCAATAAAATTCCCTACCATTAGTTCTTCGTTCGTTCCTGAAAGGATAAGATGACCAAGATAATTCATGTGTCAAAAATATGAATGTAAGAGAGACATTCTTTACTATCTTTGCAAATATGACATTAATTAGTTCAATTTCAGGCATTCGAGGCACTATTGGCGGCACGCCTGGCGCCAACCTTACACCACTTGATGCACTTCGATTTTCTATGGCCTATGGTACTTGGTTGTTAAAACAGCACCAATCCGTGACGGTAGTTATAGGTCGTGATGCTAGACTTTCGGGACCAATGATTCAACAAATTGTCCAACAGACCCTGATTGGGTTAGGAATAAATATCATTGATTTGGGTTTGTCCACCACACCAACCGTTGAGATGGAAGTTGTGCGTCAAAATGCCCAAGGCGGGGTTATCCTCACCGCCAGTCACAATCCAAAAGAATGGAACGCTTTAAAGCTGTTAAATTCTGATGGGGAGTTTCTCGATGCGTCAGCAGGAAATCAAATCAATGCCTTGGCCCAGCAGTTGAACTCCATCTCCTTTGCAGACGTCGATGCTTTGGGTACCTTAATCAAAGAGCCAAAAGCCCTTGATCACCACATTGATGCGATTCTAAATTTATCGTTGGTTGACTCAGCTACGGTTGCTAAACGATCGTTCAAAGTAGTTGTAGATGGGGTAAACTCAAGTGGTGGCATTGCTGTACCAGCGTTGCTTGAACGCATGGGCGTAGAAGTCATTAAAATTCATTGTGAGCCCAATGGAAATTTTCCTCATAACCCAGAACCCTTAGCAAAGCATTTAACAGATTTATCGAATGCAGTGATAGATAATGGCGCAGATTTAGGCATTGCCGTAGATCCTGACGTTGATCGATTGGTCTTTATGGACGAAAAAGGCGTTCTTTTTGGAGAGGAATATACCTTAGTGGCATGTGCGGACTATGTGCTTAAACATACTCCAGGGAACACCGTATCAAATCTATCTTCGACCAGAGCACTCGCAGAAGTTACCCAACCACATGGTGGGGACTATGCTGCAAGCGCAGTTGGTGAGGCGCATGTTGTGGCCTTGATGAAAAAGACAAATGCAGTGATTGGAGGAGAAGGCAATGGGGGAGTGATTTACCCTGAATTGCATTATGGACGTGATGCATTGGTAGGGATTGCACTTTTCCTAACGCAGCTTACGAAAGAGAACACAACGGTCTCGGCATTAAAAAGCAAATATCCGAATTGGCTTATGCGCAAAGACAAAATCACACTCTCTAAAACTACAGATACAGATGCGTTGTTGAAAAAAATCGCTACGCATTTCTCTGATGAACAAGTCACTACCATTGACGGAGTAAAGGTTGACTTTCCACAGGGATGGATCCATATTCGAAAATCCAATACCGAACCCATTATTCGAATATATGCCGAGGCTAAAACAACAGCCGAATTAGACCAATTGGTGACGGCGATAGAAACCCTTGTCGCAACCGATTAGTACGTTGCGTATACTGAACTTGTAGCTCACCTCTTTTTTGTAATATTAGCGTTGAACAAAACCCAAATCTTGTTTCGCTCTATGATTAACCTAGATCTCATTCCCGATATCCATAAAGGATGTCCGATTGTCAAAGAAAACTTTGCTTATGACAGAGGGTTAGGCCGCATTCTCTTAAACCGATTGTGTGTCCATAGGTAATACCGTGGATCTTCTTGTATAAGCTCTTCTAGCGCTTCTGTAAAGGTGTCTGTGATGAAGTTTTCTTTAGTCTTGGTGGGTTCAAGCGCAATGGGGACAATCTCAGCTTCATAATAACCTCGTTTAAGCTTTCTAACTTTAGCCATCAAAACAGGGATGTCATGCTCTTTTCCTAAACGTTCTGCTCCTGTAAACACGGGAACTTCGGTTCCGAAAAACGAACGGAAATATGTTTTTTTTCTGACTCGAGGAGATTGATCACTAGCAAAACCATAAAGTGCAAGATGTTTGTTATTTACATGATCTTTAATAGTCGAAATTGCTTTTCTTCGTGGTATTAAAAAAGCACCATAGCGTTTTCTTGCTCGAATGACAAGCTTGTTAAAGTAGGGGTTGCTCAATGGAGCGTAAATCCCATAGGCGGTATGATCGGAGTAATAGCCAAGGGAAAGTAGCCACTCATAGCTAGCATAATGGCCACACATCATGATGACTGATTTTCCTTTTGAAGCCAAGTCCTGCATTAATGAACTGTCAGTCACTACAAAGCGTTTTTGAATTTGTTTTTTTGACAGCGTTAGTGATTTAAAAGTTTCTAAATAGAGGTCGCAAAAATGCTTGAAAACCGCACGTTCTATTTTCCTTAATTTTACTGGATCGTCTCCAAATCCAGATCGAATTAGGTTTTCACGAACTACTTTTTTTCGATACCCAACAAGGTAATAAAGAATAAAAGACAGAAAGTCTGAAAAAGCATAAAGTAATTGAAAAGGCAGTATTGCTATAAAATAGATGAATGGAAGAGAAATAAGATAAATGAGTATTCTCATGATTTTGCTTGGGTACTGATGTTTTTTCGTTGGCCAAATATATATATTTGACAACAAACTAAACTATGGCAGAACCGTTGATTTTATTACTGTTGCTAAACATACTTCTGTCTTATAAGGGTTTTCGAGACCCCGTATTTTTTGAACGGTATAAATTTTCAGTTTTGAAGATTCGAAAAAACGAAACCTTTAGGTTGTTTAGCTCTGGTTTTTTGCATGTAGACACAACCCATTTGATTTTCAATATGTTCACATTGTATATTTTTGGAGATGTAGCTATTCAATTGATGGGTGCGGTGTCTTTTTATATTGTTTATGGGTTGAGCTTATTCTCTGGAAACTATTTCACCTATCTCAACCACAAAAACGAACCAAACTATACCGCAGTCGGAGCGAGCGGAGCTGTTTCAGGGATAGTTTATTCTTCGATTCTTCTTTTTCCAAAAATGAAATTAGCTTTCCTTTTTCTTCCCATACCAATACCAGGTTATATTTTCGGCATTTTATACCTATTATACACACTTTTTGGGATGAAGAGTCGTCATGACAATATCGGACACACTGCTCACTTTGGAGGTGCAGTTTCTGGCTTTGCAACTACGCTATTTATCTATCCCTCTCTGTTATATACAGAGACATACCTTATCCTATTGATGCTAATTCCCATCATAGGCTATGTTGTTATGAAGCAAAAAGGAAAATTATAAGCTCGCAGTAGCATTTTCAAGAATACTATTAATCGATTTCAAGTTATGGCTACGCGCAAGAACTCTTCCGCCTTCATCGATAAGGAAAAGTTCAGGGATCGACCGAACATTATAGAGCTTAGCAATTGGGTCTTGCCAATATTTTAAATTTGAAACATGTGTCCAGTCAAGATTGTCTGACGCAATGGCTTGTGTCCAACTGCTTGCATTACGATCTAAAGAAACACTTAAAAAGGCAACCCCTTTGTCAGCGTAGGTATTATGCATTTGTACCAATGCTGGACTTTGATCACGACATGGCTTACACCAAGACGCCCAAAAATCAATAACGGTAAGTTCACCTCTGACATCATCCAATGCAACGATGTCACCTTGTGGGTTTGGTGCTTCAAAAGGGGAAACACTTTGACCAACACCTGGAAACTCTTTGTCTTCTTCGGGTGGGTATAGCAATTTTTGAATGTTTTTAGCAGATTTTGTTTTCTGAATACGATCACTGAGTTTTTCATACAATTTTTTAGCATCTTCAGTATCTATTTGGCCACTAGACAATTGCTGCTCAAGAATGAGAGACGACACATAGGAAGTTGGTTTATCACTGATAAACGACAATTCGTACTCCGTAAGCTTGTTCAGTATTTCATCGTATTGGTCCTGAAGATCAGAAGTTTGGAGACTGTCTTTACGAAGCATCGCATTGCGAAGTTCATAAGAGATTTCGACAAGAGCGGAATTAAATGATTTTACACCATCAAGAAAAGTAACAATGTCAACATTGGATTCTGTTCCTCTTATTTTAGCATTTTGGATACTGTCTGTGGCCGCTTCCACAGTGATTAACCCAGGCTCTAAAACCAAAGGTAAAAGACTGCGCACGCCTTCAAAGTTTAGGTAGTGCATTTCAGGATATATAGAAACTCCTGAAAAACTAAAAACACCTGCAGCAACTTCTACAGTATCAATGGGACTAAGTTGAGAATCATCGTCGACCCCAAGAAGTAAAACTTTTTGGCCATCATCAAGATCAATGGTTCCGTTAATGGTGTATTCAGTTGAAGGTGAGCATCCGATAAGAAGCAATGAAACTGATAAGTATAGAGCAAATAAACGCATAATAATTTTTTTCAAATGTAAGCAATGTTTTTAGTATGTAGTATCTTTATTAAGTTGTTTAAAATCATTGTATTTTTGAAAAAAATATCTAGATGGCAGGAAATATATTTGGCAGACTTTTTACACTGACGAGTTTTGGAGAGTCCCATGGTCCAGCTTTAGGGGGTGTAATTGACGGATGCCCAGCCGGTGTCCAAATTGATGAGAAAGCAATCCAGGCCGATCTAAACCGTCGTAAACCTGGCCAATCGAAGATTGTCACCCAACGAAAAGAACCAGATCATGTAGAGATTTACTCTGGTGTTTTTGAAGGAATGACAACAGGCACACCAATTGGTTTTGTGATTCATAACAGCAATCAAAAATCAAAAGACTACGATCATATTAAAAATGCTTATCGACCTTCTCATGCGGACTATGTGTATGATAAGAAGTATGGTTTTCGTGACTATCGTGGGGGAGGGCGCAGTTCAGCACGTGAGACAGCTGCACGAGTTGTCGCTGGTTCTATTGCGAAGCAATTTATGTCAGGAGTTCAATTTCATGCCTTTGTTTCTGCGGTTGGTGAACTAAAGCTTGAAAACCCACATCTCATCAATGATTTTTCATCGGTTGAGTCCAATCCTGTTCGTTGTCCTGACCCTCAAATGGCAGTGCAAATGGAGGACTACATCAAGCAAATTCGTAAAGAAGGTGATACTGTTGGTGGGGTCGTGACATGTGTCATAAAAAATGTTCCTATCGGTCTCGGTGAACCTGTGTTTGACAAACTCCATGCTGAGCTTGGAAAGGCAATGTTGTCTATCAACGCCGTAAAAGGATTTGAGTATGGTAGTGGATTTGATGGCGCCTCATGGCGTGGTAGTCAACACAATGACCTTTTTAATGCAGACGGTACTACAAAGACAAATTATTCTGGTGGTATTCAAGGAGGAATTAGTAATGGGATGGACATCTATTTCAATGTTGCGTTTAAACCAGTTGCTACTATTATGCAAGATCAAAACACAATTGATAAATCAGGAAAAACTATTACAATGGAAGGTAAAGGTCGCCATGACCCTTGCGTTGTTCCTCGCGCAGTTCCTATCGTGGAAGCGATGGCATCTCTGGTACTTGCTGATTACTTTTTAATTGCACGTACAAACTCAATTATTGGAGATCATAATACGATTTAGCACTTAAATCAACCAAAATTCAATTAAGATATTAGTATACTACTGCTCTATCTGTATTAGAACAATTATTGAGTATTCCGTGTTTGATATCTGATCCTAAACGTTGAGTTTTTCACCTTCGCTTTTAGCGATTATCACCGCTCCACAACTATCACTCCACACGTTTACGGCAGTTCGGAACATGTCAAGAATGCGGTCAACGGCAAGAATGAGTCCAACACCTTCAAGTGGTAAGCCCATTGCTGATAGCACAACGGAAATCATAACTAGGCCTGCCATGGGGATTCCTGCAGCTCCAATAGATGCTAATAACCCTGTGAGTACGCCAATGATTTGCTCTGTAAACGTCAATTCAATTCCATATGCTTGTGCAATAAACATGGCTGCAACCAATTCGTATAAGGCCGTACCATCCATGTTTACAGTTGCGCCAAGGGGTAGGGTAAAGCTTGTTATTTTTGTAGAAACCCCACTATTTTTCTTAACTGCACTCATAGTAAGGGGTAAGGTGGCATTGCTAGACGAGGTTGAAAAAGCTGTAATCAAGGGAGTCCGCATCGCACTGAAGTGTTTTGATGGGCTAACACGACCAATGATTTTTAAAAGGAGTGGTAACACAATCACAGCATGGATAAATAGTGCAAGGACGACCACAACCATAAACAGTCCTAAACGAGAAAAGAGTTCACCTAAATTGTTGTTTTCAGCAATTTGTTTGGCGACAATTCCGAAGATTCCAAAGGGAGTGAAACTAATAATAAAAATGGTAATTTTCATTATCAACTCAAACAGTGAGTCAAAAAAGTTGAGCAATGTTTTACGGCTTTTTTCCTTTGTTTTCGTAATAAAAAAGCCCATTAAGATGGCAAAGAATATGATCGACAACATCTGGTTTTCCACCATAGCAATAAAAAGATTGTCGGG
>JABHGH010000086.1 GCA_018672145.1 Flavobacteriaceae bacterium | reverse complement strand
TGCTCCACCCTTGAAAAAGTGTGTATTCAAACGGTTGAAAAAGGAAAAATGACTAAAGACCTTGCTATACTGATTCATGAGGATAAGCTTTCACGTGAACATTATCTCACCACGCAAGAGTTTCTAAGAGCAATAAAAGAAGAACTCGAGCAGGCGCTTGCTTAGGTAAAAACCTTATTATTATTATTTTTAAGCAACTTCATAGAGGTTGCTTTTTTTTATACATCTGTTAGGTAACTCAGACCCAAATCTGATGATAATTATGCCCAACCTACGACCTAACACCATTTATCGATCGGATTCTTTTCAATCCATCACAGACAATATTCGCTATTACATTCAATTGCGAATAATTAAACAACCCCTTCGTTTTTTGAAACGTAAATTCAAAAATTCCATTTTTAAAACCCTAATCTAAAATCTTATTTCAAAATGAATTCTATATACTACCTAATGTTTGGATTGTTTCTTATTGGTTTGAAATGAAATGCACAAGAAACCATGACCGAAAATAATCATGGAAATCAAAAAGATAGGACAGAGCTCAAAAACACCAAGTCCAAAAAAGATAACGCCTATTTAGAATTGACTAAAAACGTCCAAACTATTGGGGGTTTCATAAGCATAGATCACAACTTCAATTCTAACACATTCTACCTTATTAGTTACAGCCTAGGCAGGGAGTTTCAAAAAGGTAGGCTCAATGTCAACGGAATAATAGCCGTTCGGAATCTTCCAAAAGGATTCTACCAAGTAAGCGTTAATAGAATTCCCATGCTCTATTTTTCAAAAAAATAGATTCAATGATTGTTTGTCACATGAATAATTACATGCCCTTTATTTTTAATTTAAAAAGCAATATCTATGGCTCTTCAAGAAGAACTCAAAAGTCAAGGAGATTATTTGTTTAAATACCGAAGTTACTTGCCATTGGTTCTAGTGGGGATCACACTTGGCATACAAGTCTACTACACAACTATTGACATCGAATCACCAACCCTCATTTTAAAAATGAGCAATTTCTTGCAAGCTGCAATTATATTTGTAGGCTTGTTTGGTTTTCTTATTCGGGCTTACACTGTCGGCTATACGCCCAAAAATACCTCTGGCAGAAACACAAAAGAAGGGTAAATTGCTGACGAACTAAACACCAAAGGGCTTTATTCCATAACAAGAAATCCCTTATATGTATGAAACTTTTTTATGTGGATAAGCATAGTCATGTATGTTGGTGTGGTCTGGTTTTTATTTCTTTTTATTCTTATGTTCTGGGTCTATTATGAAAGAATCATCTTTTCAGAGGAAATGTTTCTCAGAGATAAATTTGGCGAATCCTATCTCAAGTGGGCTAATAATACCTCAATATTCCTACCTAAAACATTTAAGTACAAAAGCTCTTTTGTTCCGTTCAATTGGAGAAAAATCGTTCGAAAGGAAAAAACTGGGCTGCTTATGCTGTTCTTGATGTTTTTTGGGCTTCAAATGCTAACTGGATATATCGAAAAAGGAACATTGGATGTGGAATACAATCTAATTACTTATGGGCTTATTGGAAGTGCCGCACTATATACGCTCATTAAAACACTTCAAATTACTCGTTTGACGATATAGGCCATTTATCCTGAAGTATACCCCGACGATCTCACCACCCAAATGTCAAGAGGAAACATTGTGTTTTCTGACACTTAACCACTACAGCGCATTTGCATACTCGCGGACTTATTAAAGGGTGTTTTGGAAGACTAAAGAAAGGGTCAAACCACTATGATGTTGTATATTTGTGGAAATTGCTATGCAAATGCGCCGTATTGGTTGTGTCACTTTATTTCTATTATTTCTACATATAGCACCTGCACAAAAACGAGTAACTCTAAGCGGTGATGTTTCCGACTCTTTATCTAAAGAGACCTTATTAGGTGTCACCATGCTTATTCCCGAGCTCAACAAAGGGACAGTTACTAACAGCTATGGATTCTACTCCATTAGCGTGCCCGTTGGTGAATATACCTTAGTCGTGCAGTATCTTGGTTATGAAACCAAACGAATATCTATATCTCTAACCGAGAATACTCGTGAAAACATTTTACTCGATCTAGCTGCTGAAGAGCTTGATGAAATTGTTGTTACCGACAACAGCGAACAAGTAAATATTAAAAAACCCGAGATGAGTGTCAATCGGCTTTTGTCAAAAACCGTACTCCAAACTCCAGCGGTATTTGGTGAGCCTGACGTATTGAAAACGATTCAGCTGCTTCCTGGTGTTACGAGTGCTGGAGAAGGTGCTTCTGGATTTAACGTACGAGGTGGGTCGGCAGATCAAAACCTTATCCTTCTTGATGAAGCAACAATTTATAACTCCTCACACCTCTTTGGATTTTTCTCTGTTTTCAACCCCGATGCTATTAAAGATCTACGTCTCTACAAGGGGGGTATTCCTGCAAAATACGGGGGACGGCTGTCTTCTGTTCTCAATATTTATCAGAAAGAGGGAAATCGTGAAGATTTCAAATTGAGTGGCGGTATTGGACTAATAACCAGTCGATTGCTTGCAGAAGGTCCTTTGGGAAAAGGTAGCTTTGTAGTCGGCGGGCGGGGCACATATGCTCACCTGTTTTTAAAACTCACCGACAATCCAAACAGCGCATACTTTTACGATCTGAATACAAAAATGAGTTTTCCCATCAATGAAAGAGACAAACTATATGTTTCTGGTTATTTCGGACGTGATGTGTTCAATGTCGATGAAAGCTTTGTCAATACCTATGGAAATGCTGTTTTGAATTTGAGATGGAATCATTTGTTTTCAGAACGGTTGTTCTCAAACTTATCTTTGATTTATAGCGACTACTATTATGGTCTCTTACTCGATTTCGCCGGTTTTGATTGGAATTCTGGCATCCAAAATCTCAATCTGAAATATGATTTTTCTTATTATGCCACCGAAAAAACAACATTTGATTTTGGGTTACAATCAACATACTACTCCTTCAACCCAGGCTTTATAGAGCCCGCTAGAGCTGATTCAGGAATCAACGCAGAGCAGTTGCAAAAAAAGTATGCGATGGAACACGCTTTCTATGCAGACGTTACTCATGATCTTTCAGATCAGTTTTCTCTTCAGTTTGGCTTACGCTTTAACCATTTCACTAGATTGGGACAAGAAAATCTCTTCATGTATGCAAATGGGCAAACCACCTCGTATAATAGTACATTAAGCATATATGAAAAAGGGAACCCGATTGGTATCTACCCCACTGACAAAAGTTCGGCAACATATAGCAATGTAGAGCCTAGACTAACTCTTTCATATGCTTTTGAAAACAGCGCACTAAAAGCATCATACAACAGACTCAACCAATATTTGCATTTGATTTCCAATACGAGTTCTCCTGCTCCACTTGACATCTGGGCTCCTAGCGGACCGCATCTCAAACCACAACAATTGGATCAATGGGCTGTTGGGTATGTAATCGAAACTTCATCTCAACAAAGTATTGAAATTGAAGGTTTTTACAAGAACGTGCGCAACAGACTCGATTATATCGATGGTGCCGACTTGGTTGCCAATGACGCAGTAGAACAAATCACTATGGCAGGAGATGTTCGCGCATACGGAGCAGAATTTTTGTTTAAAAAATCCATGGGACCAGTTCAGTATTGGTTAGCTTACACATGGTCAAAATCTGAACAAAAAACACCAGGTTTAGGAATCGGAGACTTAGGGATCAACAAAGGAAAATGGTACCCTAATGCATATGACAAAAGACATGACCTGAGTGTAAATACAAGTTATAAGCTGAACAAAAAGTGGAGATTCAATGCTAACTTCTTGTACCAAACAGGTCAGCCAACAACCTATCCTATTGGACAATACGAATTTGGTGGTTTGCGAGTACCAAACTATGGCACGAGAAACAACAACCGTTTGCCCGACTATCATAGAATGGATATTTCAGCAACTCTGAAAAGACCTGAAAAAAATGGACGCCAAGGTCAATGGATTTTTGGTGTTTATAATGTTTATAATCGAAAAAACGCTGCAAGTGTAAACTTTAGGCAAAACAGAGAGACACAACAAAATGAGGCCGTTAAGTTCTCTATTTTTGGAGCTGTCCCCTCCGTCATGTATCGAATAAATTGGTGATGAAAAAAGTAGTATATATCGTGTGTCTTATTTTCCTCTCGTGTGAGGAAGTGATTGATGTTGATTTACAACAAACACTAGACCAAATTGTGATTGACGCAGAGCTCAGCCGCCCAATAGGGAGTGAAGAAGGTCAACTCCAAGTATTGGTCGCAAAAACATACGACTTTTACGGATCCGAAACCCCTGCAGTGACAAATGCCAATATCTCCCTACATGTAGGAGATGAATCTTGGAATGTCACTCATCAAAAAGAAGGGCAGTACAGTGTTGACATACCATCGTTGGTTGCTGACACATCCTACAAGCTATCTGTTGAAGTTGATGGAAAAACCTACATCGCAGAAGAAGAATTAGTGCTTTCAGGTAGCTTTGACAAGGTTGTTCAAGGCGATGGTCAACTTTTTAGCGGTACGGAAACGGAGGCTTTAATCACCTTGACAGACTTGCCTGATTTGGAAAACTATTATTTATTTGATTTTGGTTACAACAATTTGTTGGTGACACGTGACCGGTTTTATGATGGAAAAGAGTTTACATTTTCGTTCTTCTACGACGATTTGTTTCCAAAAAACACAGTAGTCAACATCCGTATGGTGGGTATCGATGAAGCTTTCTTTAGCTATATGCAAATATTACTAAGCCATAGCGGTCAAAATGGTGGCGGACCCTTTGCAGCCGCAACTTCTACCCTACTTGGAAACTTTGTCAATCCAAATGATGAAACAGCAATAGCTTTGGGCTATTTTAGAGTTGTTGAGCAAAAATCCCTTCCATTTACAGCCGAATAGCTATTTTTGTGTATGAGCTTCTTCAAAATCACAGAGGCAGATTCAAACCATGACAACCTCGAGCAACTGAGCGTTGCAGAGTTAAGTCAAATTATTAGTACTGAAGATCAAGGTATTGCCGCAGCAGTACGCACTGTTCTTCCTATTATTAATCAATTTATTGAAGTCGTCCTCCCAAAAATGAAAAAGGGAGGGCGACTAATTTATTTGGGTGCTGGCACGAGTGGTCGTTTAGGGATCTTAGATGCCTCAGAATGCCCACCTACCTTCGGTGTGTCACCTGATGTTGTCATTGGGCTTATCGCAGGAGGTGATGATGCTATACGAACGGCTGTTGAAGGCGCAGAAGACAACCCAAGCCAAGGGTGGAAAGATCTGGAAAATCTAAAGGTCACAAATCTTGATTGTGTGGTCGGAATTGCAGCTTCGGGCACAACACCTTATGTCGTGGGTGCATTGCAAAATTGTCAACAAAAAGGAATAACGACAGCGAGTATATCATGTAACCCAGGCAGTCCTATTACAGAAGTTAGTGACCACCCAATAGTGGTTATGGTCGGACCTGAAGTTATCACTGGAAGCTCTCGTATGAAAGCAGGAACTGCTCAAAAAATGATACTAAATACACTGTCAACTGTGCTGATGATCAAATTGGGCCATGTAAAAGGAAACCGTATGGTTGACATGAAATTGAACAACAACAAGCTAAAAGAACGTGCCGTACGCATGGTATGTAATGTCAGCAATATAAACGCCGAAAAAGCAACTCAATTATTGCAAGAACATGGTAGTGTGCGTGCTGTTTTAGACCATCTAAACCATGAATAAAACATTATTAACCAAGGGACTTTCTCGATTATTTGTCGCATTGTTTTTTGCCTTTACAGGGCCTGTAATTTATACATCTGCTGTAAGAAATGAAGAGCATCCCTTTTTTGTCCCTGTTTTAGGGGTTGGATTAATTTTTTGTGGAGCTGCTATTTTTTATGGTTTTCGAGGAATAAAGTTGCTTGTTCGCGGATTCTTCAACGAAAACTAACTTTACCCCTTGAAAGAGCCTAGAATCATATTATATTTGTTGACTTGATTATTCAATTATGATTCGAGTTCGACTCCCTGACGGAGCAGTAAAAGAAGTGACAAAAGGCACAACTCCAATGGATATTGCAAGCTCCATTAGTGAGGGTCTTGCGCGCAATGTACTATCTGCAAGTTACAACGAGCAAACAATAGAAGCTGTAACTCCACTTGAAGAAGATGGAGACTTAGTTCTCTACACTTGGAACGATGACGGTGGCAAGAAAGCATTTTGGCACTCTACTGCACACGTTCTTGCACAAGTCCTCGAAGAGCAATACCCCGGAATCAAACTAACTATCGGCCCTGCCATTGGACAAGGGTTTTATTATGATATAGACCCAAGTTCACACACAGTCACCGAAAAAGACTTTCCGGTAATCGAAAAGCGAATGCTTGAAGTAGCTAGAGAACTACATCGTTTTGAAATACGAAAAGTGTCCAAAAAGGATGCTTTAGCATACTATACTCAAGAAGAAAATCCATTCAAAATAGAACTTATACAAAATCTTGTTGATGGTGATATTACTTTCTGTGATCATGCCGATTTCACTGATCTATGTCGTGGTGGACATCTGCCACACACCGGTTTTATCAAAGCAGTAAAACTGACCAATATTGCTGGCGCTTATTGGCGTGGAGATGAAAAGAATCCTCAATTAACTCGAATCTATGGGGTTTCATTTCCAAAACAAAAATTACTGAAAGAACATTTAGAGCTTCTTGAAGAGGCCAAAAAAAGAGATCATCGTAAGCTTGGTGCTGAGATGGACTTGTTCACTTTTTCCAAAAAAGTAGGGCAAGGATTGCCGTTGTGGCTGCCAAAGGGTGCGGCTCTTCGAGAACGTCTTGAACAGTTTCTTAAAGAAGCTCAACGAAAGGCTGGATATGAGCAAGTCGTTTCTCCTCATATCGGTCACAAGGAATTGTATATGACTTCAGGCCATTATGAAAAATATGGAGCAGACAGCTTTCAGCCCATCAAAACTCCCTCTGAGGATGAAGAGTTTTTACTCAAGCCGATGAACTGTCCCCACCACTGTGAGATTTACAGCGCTCGGAATTGGAGTTACCGAGATTTGCCTAAAAGATATGCCGAATTCGGAACCGTTTATCGTTATGAACAAAGTGGTGAATTGCATGGGCTAACAAGAGTTCGTGGATTCACACAAGATGATGCCCATATTTTCTGTACACCAGATCAACTTGATGACGAATTTAAATCTGTTATTGATCTTGTTTTATATGTTTTTGGTTCTTTAGGGTTTGACAATTTTACAGCACAAGTCTCCATACGTGATCCAGAGCATCCAGAAAAATACATCGGCAACGTAGATGAATGGGAAAAGGCAGAGCTCGCCATCATGAATGCGGCCAAAGAAAAAGGATTAAATTATGTGGTTGAAACTGGGGAAGCAGCTTTTTATGGTCCAAAACTAGATTTTATGGTGAAAGATGCAATTGGCAGAAGCTGGCAACTCGGAACCATTCAAGTTGATTATAGTTTGCCCGAGCGTTTTGAGTTAACTTATAAAGGCAGTGACAATGAACAGCATCGTCCAGTAATGATCCATCGTGCACCATTTGGTAGTCTGGAAAGATTTGTTGCTATTTTAATTGAGCACACAGCAGGCAATTTCCCACTTTGGCTCACTCCAAATCAAGTTAATATCTTGTGTGTGAGCGTGAAATATGAAAAATACGCTAAAAAAGTTTCTCAATTATTGGAAAATAACGAAATTCGCAGCCTCGTCGATAACCGAAATGAAACAATAGGTAAAAAAATTCGGGAGTCCGAGCTTCAAAAATTTCCATATATGATCATTGTTGGGGAAAAAGAAGCAACAGATTCTCTTATTTCAGTTCGGGAACACGGCGGGAAGGATCATGGGGCTATGCCCTTGAATGAATTTGTGTCAATGGTAGAAGATACCATAGAACAAGATTTAAAAGAGTTTAAACCTTAAATAGAACGTTATAGCCATACGAAGAAGAAGAGGCAGAGGTCCTCATCGAGTAATAAAACAAGATCCACATAAGATCAATGATAAGATATTGGCTAGTGAGGTTAGACTTGTTGGTGATAACGTGGAAATAGGTGTATATCCTCTAGCGAAGGCTAAGGATATTGCAAAAGGGTTGGAACTTGATTTGGTCGAAATATCTCCAAAAGCAAGTCCTCCAGTTTGTAAGATTGTTGATTATAAAAAATTTCTTTACGAGCAAAAGAAGCGCGAAAAGAGTTTAAAAGCCAAAGCGAGCAAGGTTGTGCTCAAAGAAATTCGTTTTGGACCACAAACAGACGAGCATGACTATGCGTTTAAGAAAAAGCACGCTATTAAGTTTCTAGAAGAAGGAGCTAAACTTAAAGCATTTGTGTTTTTCAAAGGACGTTCCATCATCTTCAAAGAGCAAGGTCAAATATTGCTTTTGCGATTGGCTCAGGACTTGGAAGAATACGGAAAAGTAGAACAGCTCCCAAAATTAGAAGGTAAACGGATGATCATGTTGATGAATCCAAAGAAATCATAAAGACGGAAAAAATGCCGAAGCAAAAAACAAAATCGAGTGCAAAAAAACGTTTCAAGCTTACCGGAACTGGTAAAATTAAACGTAAACACGCATTTAAAAGTCACATTTTGACTAAGAAGTCAAAAAAACGCAAGCTGAAGCTGACCCATTCAACTTTGGTTCATGAGGCCGATGCAGACAATGTAAAACAACAACTTCGATTGAAGTAAAAACAGGTGTATAACCCATGGGGCGGGTCTTAAAGAGCAAATATGCCACCTCCCTCAAAATTTAAATTAGAATGCCAAGATCAGTAAATGCAGTAGCCGCAAGGGCTCGAAGAAAAAAAATGATGAAGCACGCCAAAGGATACTTTGGGCGTAGAAAAAATGTATGGACAATTGCTAAAAATGCTGTTGAAAAAGCATGGCAGTACGCATACCGTGATCGTAAAACCAAAAAGAGAAACTTCCGTTCTCTTTGGATTATCCGTATCAATGCGGCAGCAAGACTCCATGGCTTATCATACTCTCAATTTATGGGCAAAGTGAAAGCAAATAACATTTCGCTTAATCGGAAGGTTTTAGCTGATTTAGCTTTAAATCACCCTGAAGCTTTTAAAGCTGTTGTAGATAAATTAAAATAGATTTTCTTTCAAGGATTTCTAAAATAAAAAACACGCCTAGGCGTGTTTTTTTTGCTTAAAACGGAACGCCATCTTCGTTATCAAAAGCATCATTAGGATCCATACGTGGTCCATCGAAAGGGGTCTCCCCATCTCTGTTGATTTTTGATTGGAACTCAATAGGAGCATCAAACGCATCCAGGTTTTCAAACTTTCCGAGTGAGGCTACAAATTTTAAACGAATGTTTTCCAAGCCACCATTTCTGTGCTTAGCAACAATAAATTCTGCCTGACCAGCTGAAGGAGTACGCTCTTCATCATCCCACTCATCGATTTTGTAATATTCAGGACGATAAATAAAAGAAACAATATCGGCATCCTGCTCAATCGCTCCAGATTCACGTAAGTCAGAAAGTAAAGGACGTTTGCTTCCTCCTCGCGTTTCTACAGCACGTGATAACTGAGAAAGTGCTATGACAGGAATATCAAGTTCTTTCGCTAATGCTTTTAAATTTCTAGATATCATAGAAATTTCTTGTTCACGGTTACCTGATTTATTGGAAGACCCTGTTGTCATTAATTGCAAATAATCAACAACAATAAGTTGGATGCCGTGTTGGGAAGAAAGTCGCCTGGCTTTTGCACGTAGGTCAAAGATTGAAAGTGATGGTGTATCATCAATAAATAAAGGCGCATTTTCTAATGCTGTGACCTTAACATTGAGTTGTTTCCATTCATGATCGGCAAGGTTTCCTGTACGTAATTTTTCAGAAGAAAGTCCTGTCTCGGAAGAAATCAAACGAGTGATAAGCTGAACCGAAGACATCTCAAGTGAGAAAAAAGCAACCGGGACAGAATGATCAACACAAATATTGCGTGCCATGGAAAGCGTTAGTGCAGTTTTTCCCATACCTGGACGAGCAGCAACAATAATCAAATCACTTGATTGCCATCCCGAAGTCAACTTGTCTAAATCGGCAAACCCAGAGGGAACACCACTCAAGCCTTCTTGGTTGGAGATTTCCTCAATTTTTTTCTTTGCCTGAATTACCAAGCTTTGAGCAGTATCTGTACTTTTTTTAATGTTTCCTTGTGTGACGTCGTATAATTTAGATTCTGCATCATCTAACATATCAAAAACGTCCTTGGTCTCGTCGTAAGCACTTTCGATAATCTCATTAGATATTTTAATCAGACTACGCTGAATGAACTTTTGAAGAACAATGCGTGCGTGGTGCTCAATATGAGCAGATGAAGATACTTTTTGAGTAAGCTGAATCAAATAAAAATCACCTCCTACTTGTTCGAGTTTATCGTCTTTGCGCAATTGGGTGGAGACGGTCAACAAGTCGATAGGGCTTGAGTCAGAGAAAAGCTGAATCATTGCCTCAAAAATATATTGATGTGCTTGCTTATAGAAAGAGGCTGGGCTTAGGATATCGATAACGGTATCCACACCTTTTTTATCAATCATCATTGCACCGAGTACGGCTTCTTCTAGATCTGTTGCTTGCGGCGGCAACTTCCCTTTTTGCAGGGAAACAATCTGTGCACTTGATTGTGATTGTTGCTGTATTGGTTTCTGTTTTTCCACGTTATAAATGTAGAGAAATTATGCTGAAAAAAAACGTTGATTAATCAAAATTGACGAACAACAAAAATGTTAATAAGTACTAAAAAATGTTAATACCTCACCCCTTTTACTCTTCGTAAACGCCCATTTGAAAAAACTTTTCTTGACGCAATGCGATTAGTTCATTTTCAGGAAGATCTTTGAGTTCATTATATGCCTTGAGGATGCTCTTGCGTACCGTTGAAAAAGTTTGTTCGCGGTCTCGATGCGCACCTCCTAGAGGTTCCTTCACAATGGTGTCAATGATTTTGAGACGCTTCATGTCTTTAGCGGTAAGCTTTAATGATTCAGCTGCTTGCTCTTTATGTTCCCAGCTACGCCAAAGAATAGAAGAACATGATTCAGGAGAAATCACAGAATACCATGTGTTTTCGAGCATGAGTACTCGATCTCCCACACCTATACCAAGTGCACCACCAGAAGCACCTTCACCTATAATAACCACAATAACTTGGGTTTTTAATCTTGACATCTCCAGGATGTTTCTAGCAATTGCCTCACCTTGACCGCGTTCTTCTGCTTCAAGACCGGGATATGCTCCAGGAGTATCAACCAAACAAACAACGGGGACACCAAATTTTTCGGCAGACTTCATCAAGCGAAGAGCCTTGCGGTAACCCTCAGGATTGGCCATTCCAAAATTTCGGTATTGTCGAGTTTTGGTGTTATATCCTTTTTGTTGGCCGATGAAAAGAAAACTCTGGTCTCCAATCTTACCAAAACCTCCAACCATCGCTTTGTCGTCTTTGACCGTGCGATCGCCATGGAGCTCTAAAAATGTCTCTCCTGCAATGGCATTGATATAATCCATCGTGTAAGGTCGTTGTGAATGTCTTGAAAGCTGAACACGTTGCCAAGGCGAAAGATTGCCGTATATTTCCTTTTTTGTGGCGAGTAGTTTTTCTTCAATTTGATGACAAGTATTGGTGACATCTACATCGCTTTCGCTACCAATTACAGCACATTTTTGTAATTGTTCTTCGAGCTCTTGAATGGGTAATTCAAAGTCCAAATATTCCATTGTAGTTTTCATTTTGTCAAACAAATATAGTATTTTGATTTACTTGAATTTGTTAGTTTGTTCCTTTTTTTAACTTGAGAAATCCGTTTGTCAACACAGCCATCAAAATGAAAAGGGTTCCCAAATAAAATGCCCAATTCATTTGTTCGTCAGACCCAAAAATGAGGACTCCTAAAAAAATTCCATACACTGGCTCCATATTAATAGCTAACATGACCGAGTAAGGACTCAGATGCCGCATCACCGAAATAGAAACAACAAAGGCATAAGCTGTGCAGATGATAGCAAGAATAAGAAGCCAAATCAGATCCATTTGATTGATTTGAAATAGACTTGGTGTCAATTTGTTCTGAAATAAGAGAATGATGCTCATACATAAAGCACCCGCACCAAGCTGGTATACTGACATTAACCTTGCGTCAGAACGGTGAATAAATTTTCCGTTGATTAGAGTAAAAGCAACAGACAAAAGAACTCCCAAGCCAGCGTAGATCATACCTTCTATATAATGAAACTCTGTTTGCATAACAATCCCCAAGCCAATAACGACAATGAGACCGAGAAAAATTTCATAAGTAACAAACGATCTTTTATAAAAAATGGGTTCTAATAGCGCAGTGACCAAAGCACCCGCAGACATAATTGAAAGAGTAATCGAAACATTAGATACTTTCACAGCATGAAAAAAGCATACCCAATGAAGAGCGATTAAAACACCACAAGCAATCATCACTTTGAGTTCACGAGTTGAAAGCTGAAAAGGAATTCGTTTCACCAGCATGAACACTGCGAGAAAAAAAGTTGCCAACACCATGCGATACCAAACCAATGATACTGCATCTATGGAAATAAGCTTACCAATAATAGCAGTAAAACCAAAAATAAAAACAATAATGTGAAAATGAAGAGTACTCTTGAGTTTATCGCTTGGCATATCGCAGGAGTACTAATGAAAAAATACCAAAAATCAAATTGGGAATCCAAGCAGCCAAAGCTGCAGTGAAATTAGATTTTTCGACCATAACCTCAAAAATCTTATCAAAAAAGATATAGAGAAAAGCAACAATAACACCCAATGCTAAATTCATACCAATTCCTCCCCTTCTCTTAAAAGAGGAGACAGAAACCCCGATAATAGTGAGGAT
This sequence comes from Flavobacteriaceae bacterium, assembly GCA_018672145.1. Lineage (GTDB taxonomy): Bacteria > Bacteroidota > Bacteroidia > Flavobacteriales > Flavobacteriaceae > UBA724. Next base: position 5,333 of record JABHGH010000086.1, on the reverse strand, counting down.
GAAAGCTGCCACCATAATTGACCAACGTTTATGACGAACCAACAAATGCCTATTAATTAAAGGGCTACCACTTTCTTCCTCCTTAGCGATAAAGCGATTGAGTTCTAACATGGTTAAGGTTTGCGCTGTATAATCCAGTGGCGAGAGTTCATCAAATGCGAAAGGCATTATAGTATCCAATCGAGATTTCGATTCAATAATTTCTTTTTCATCATCAAAAGTTCTTTTAAAATAATCGGTTAAGCGATAGACTTGATCGTCTTCAATCCAACGAATATTGCGTGCGGAAATTTTATACTGCATGTTGTTTCCTTCAAAACTTTCGTAGCTAAAATTGTAACCCAATTGACGGGTGGGATTAAACTGACTGAGATATATATAATCACCATCATCAATTTGCTTAAAAAGCAATTGCGTCTGTCTGTCCTTTTTGTTTTTTTTGAAATAACTAAATTCAAATTCTTTTATGCTTTTACTTGCCTTGGGCACAATGAACTGACCCGCAAAAAAAGCACCAAGAGAAATAAGCAATGCAGCAATAAAAAAAGGGCGCAGATAACGATAAAAAGAAATTCCAGAGCTAAGAATGGCAATCACTTCAGAGTTTGAGGACAGCTTGGAGGTAAACCAAATAACAGATAAAAACAAGAAAATGGGGAAAAGGATAAATCCAAAATGCCAAATAAAGTTATAATAGTACCAAAGGATCTCCGATGCAGGAACCTCGTATTGTTTGAAATTGTCAATTTTTTGGGACAAATCAACGAGAACACTAATCGGGATAAAAAGAGTGAGCATTGTCAAAAAAGTGACAATGTATTTAGCGATAATGTAACGATCTAAAATTCGATAGTTCTTCATTACAATCGATTATCCATTTGACGTACCATCATATTTTTCCATGAAGTGAAATCACCAGCCAAAATATGTTTTCTAGCTTCACGAGTCAACCACAAATAAAATCCAAGGTTGTGAAGAGTTGCAATCTGTTTTCCTAAAAACTCCTTTGCAGTAAACAAATGACGCAAATACGCTTTTGAATATTGAGTGTCGATATTTGTAGGGCCATCTGGATCCAAGGGCGAGTGGTCATTTGCCCATTTTCTGTTTTTAATATTAATCGTACCATGCGCAGTAAAAAGCATTCCGTTTCTTGCATTTCTTGTAGGCATAACACAATCAAACATATCTATCCCTAATGCAATGTTTTCCAGTATATTAATCGGAGTCCCAACGCCCATCAAATAACGAGGTTTTTCTTTGGGAAGAATGGAACAAACTTCATTTGTCATTGCATACATTTCATCTGCAGGCTCACCAACCGAAAGCCCTCCGATTGCATTCCCGGGCGCATCGACATCTGCAATATATTTTGCTGAATCTTTGCGAAGGTCTGTATAGGTACTCCCTTGTACGATTGGAAACATGACTTGGTTATTGCCATATTTTGGGCTCGTGTTTTTCATATGGCTCACACATCGATCTAACCATCGATGAGTTAGTTCCATTGATTTTTTAGCGTAGCTGTAATCACAAGGATAAGGGGGACATTCATCAAATGCCATGATGATATCTGCACCAATAGAACGCTGAATATCAATCGCTTTTTCAGGAGTGAAAAAATGAGTTGAACCATCGATATGTGATTTAAAGCGAACACCTTCTTCTTCAATTTTTCTATTGGCAGCCAACGAATAAACTTGATACCCTCCGCTATCTGTGAGTAGATTTCGGTCCCAGTTCATAAACTTATGAATACCTCCTGCTTGTTCTAGCACATCAGTAGATGGACGCAGATACAAGTGATATGTGTTAGATAAAATGATATCAGGGTTGACAATTTCCTTAAGATCTTTTTGGTGAATCCCCTTTACAGTGGCTTGGGTACCGACAGGCATAAATATGGGGGTTTCAATCACACCGTGATCTGTTGTGACGGTTCCCGCACGGGCATTCGATTCGGAATCAATATGGTTACAAATAAATTTCACAGTGAGCAAAGATAACCATAGCAAATGAGCTGATGTTTTTTCTTAATAAAATGTTCACTTCTAAATTAAATTATTAGTCAAATACCTTTTATAAACAGTAATCATGCCCTATTTTTACGAGAATCATTTTGATAATTATGAATTCAATAGAATCCCTAGAAAAAACAGTCCAACAAGTTCGCAGAGATATCCTGCGAATGGTTCACAAAGTAAACTCGGGTCATCCAGGAGGGTCTCTTGGTTGCGCAGAGTTTTTTGTGGTACTGTACAATAAAATCATGAATTATAATTCCGTCTTTTCAATGGACGGCATTGGTGAGGATTTATTTTTTCTATCAAACGGGCATATTTCTCCGGTATATTATAGTGTTCTCGCACGAAGCGGTTTTTTCCCGGTTGAAGAACTCAACACATTTCGTCTCTTAGACTCTCGATTACAAGGACATCCAACCACACACGAAAAACTGCCAGGAATTCGAATTGCTTCGGGATCTCTAGGTCAGGGAATGTCGGTTGCAATTGGGTCTGCTGCTGCGAAAAATCTAAATCAAGACAATTCACTCGTGTATAGTTTACATGGCGATGGGGAATTGCAAGAGGGCCAAAACTGGGAAGCGATTATGTACGCAGGAGCTAAAAAAATAGACAATATTATTGCAACTATTGATGTGAACGGAAAACAAATTGACGGAAGCACCGATGATGTTCTGCACATGGGCAGCTTACGAAAAAAGTTTGAAGCCTTTGACTGGAAAGTTATTTCTATTGAAAAAGGAAATGATGTGGCCGCAATCACTGAAGGTCTCCAACTGGCTAAAAAAGAAACAAATAAAGGAAAACCTATTTGTGTTTTACTGCACACCGAAATGGGCAATGGCGTGGACTTTATGATGCACACACATGCTTGGCATGGTAAGGCACCCAATGACGAACAACTACAACAAGCATTAGACCAAAATCCAGCTACCTTAGGCGATTATTGATTTCAACAACCACTATGAAGACATATACATTTAAAGAAAAAATTGACACCCGATCTGGCTTTGGTGCTGGATTAACAGAACTTGGGAAATCCAATAGCAATGTAGTTGCACTATGTGCTGATTTGACTGGATCATTAAAGATGGATGATTTCAAAAACAATCATCCCGATCGCTTTTTTCAAGTTGGTATTGCTGAAGCCAACATGATGGGAATGGCTGCAGGCCTAACCATTGGAGGTAAAATTCCGTTTACGGGAACTTTTGCCAATTTTTCCACTGGAAGAGTTTATGATCAAATACGCCAATCTGTTGCCTATTCACATAAAAATGTAAAAATCTGCGCTTCACACGCTGGAGTTACTCTAGGAGAAGACGGAGCAACGCACCAAATTCTTGAGGACATTGGGTTGATGAAAATGTTACCAGGCATGACGGTTATTAACACTTGTGATTACAATCAAACAAAAGCGGCAACAATCGGTATCGCAGACCATAACGGCCCCGTTTACCTCCGCTTTGGAAGACCTAAGGTGCCGAATTTTACAGAAGATAATCAGAAGTTTGTTATCGGAAAAGGTGTTCTTTTGTCTCCAGGTACTGACGTGAGTCTAATCGCCACTGGGCATTTGGTTTGGGAGGCCCTCGAAGCCGCGAAAGCACTACATGAGCAAGGTGTCTCAGCAGAGGTCATTAATATCCATACTATCAAGCCACTTGATGAAAAATTAGTTGTCGAATCCGCTAAAAGAACAGGTGCCGTCGTAAGCTGCGAAGAACATAATTTTCTTGGAGGTCTGGGTGAAAGTATTGCACGCACCCTGTCACAACACCAACCAACCCCACAGGAGTTTGTTGCTACGCAAGATACTTTTGGTGAATCAGGTACACCCGCACAGTTATTAGAAAAATACGGACTGAATGCAAAAGCGATTACGGAAGCAGCGCAGCGTGTGTTAGCTCGAAAAAAGAAATAAAAAGTCCCCCTTACGAAGCATCTAAGTAATCTGGAATGCCGTCCTGATCAGAATCATCAGGAAAGCCATCTAAATCAACGTCATATTCATCGATGGTGAGAATACCATCATCATCATCATCATTATCAACGTAATTGGGCACTCCATCTCCATCAGTGTCATCATTGCTGCCGTTAAAATGACCATCTCCATCAACATCTTCATCAATAGTGGGTACTGAGTCTTCGTCGTGGTCTGCAACAGCAAATGTGTACAAATCAATTGCAAAAATGAGAGGTGCGTATTGACGGGGCGCTGAGGTACTGCCGTAGTAACCGAGTGCAGAGGGCATAATAACAATGGTCGTTCCAAAACCATCATGCCGAATTAATCCCGTGGAAGGATCAACATCCCAAACTCCATGCTTGATAAAAGGATATGTTTCAAAAAAACCACGAACTGTACTAAGACCGTTGAACCATATTTTACTTTCACTTTCATCAAAGACAACGCCATCTAGAAACATGCCTTTATATGTCACATAAACCTCGTCAGCAATGGACGGGAAACCGCCAACGCCTTCGCGAGCAGGAATGATATACATTGTATGGCTAATAAAGTTGTCATCTCCGTCATTGACCTGTACTTCATGTTCAATCACTTGGTCGATTAAGGGAATTTTATCTGTTGCATTGATTAAAGAATCGATGGTTAACGATACACGAGTCGTGGTGGAGGCACTCTCAAACTCCTCATAGTTGTAATAATGATTTTGCAGAAAAGAAATGATGGAATCGTTATCAGCAGCTCTTTGCTCTTCGTAATCTCGAAGTGGAATTTGTGGCTGCAACCTGTTATCTTCACAATTGATAAAAAGTGCTGATAACAAACAAATAAGGAGTAGATTGGTTTTTTTCATCAAAAAAAATAGTACGGCAAGATACGATTTTCTTGTATTTTTGATAATTGAAAAACATATTTAACATTTCTTGTGCGAATCGACAAATATCTCTGGGCTATCCGATTTTACAAATCTCGAAGTGAAGCTTCGACTGCTTGTAAAAAAGGCCAAGTACGTATTGGAAGTGCAATCGCCAAGCCGTCAAGGGAGATTTTTGGAACAGAACAATTGACCATTCGAAAAAATCAAATGGAACACGCGGTGCTAGTACTCGATATACCACCGTCAAGAGTGAATGCCAAACTGGTTGAACGATACGCAAAAGACATCACTTCTGAGGAAGTGCGTAACGCGCGTATAGATGTTGCCACCCATCAAGCGCAAAACAAAATTGATTCAGGAGGACGTCCAAGTAAGAAAAACCGTCGTGACCTTTTGGATTTCCTCGAAAATGAATCGACACCCAACAAGGATTGATTATATTTGAATATGAGTAACAACTGTA
>JABHGH010000052.1 GCA_018672145.1 Flavobacteriaceae bacterium | reverse complement strand
GCATTTTTCGATCACTCATCATGTGTTTACTTTTTTTAAAAGCATCCCGTACACCAATGTCAGAATCATTGGCGAGAACAAAAAACACTTGAGAAAAAAGCAAGGCAAGTATGACCCCAGGAACGATTAATAAAATAAGACCGACTAGAACTGATGATGTGTATATCAAAAAGGCAAAAAAAGGTTTCAAAGAGTTAAAATGACCAAAAAGACGTTTAAAGTGAATCCCTTCTCCTTTGGCAATCGACATGGTGTATGAGGAAATGCCAACCATAATAGATCCCGATACAAAAAAGTTGAGAAGAAGTTGAACGACGACAAGCCATGGGCTAATTTTAAGAAAATGATTCATCACATTTTCATCTTGTAAAACGCCGCTTAATACTATTGCAAATAGCAAGCTGAAAAATACGACAAAGTATTTTTTTGATAAATACTGCTTGCTGTTTTGTAAAAATTCTGAGTTTGAGGGAAACATGTTTTTTGTTGCTTAAACTTAAATGTATGAAATTATTTATATTCCGTGCGGTGTGCTACTTTTTTAAAATAATGCACTTTGTTTTTATTAATACAAAAAAACTCCAGAAACTTTTTTTGTTTTTAGCGTTTCCGCCCTTATCTTTGCACTGCTATGAAAATTTCTGACTTGGAGCAATCTATCGTCATCACCTCTACTGAACTTTTTCTTTCCCTAGGGTTCAAGAGCGTTACTATGGACGACATTGCAAATGAAATGAAAATCTCAAAAAAAACGATTTACAATTTTTTTTCCAACAAAGAAACCCTTGTTCAGTCCGTTGTTTTCTCTATGTATCATCATATTACTTCTGGTTTGGATCAGATACGTGAAACGGCAACAAATCCCATTTCCGAGCTTTACGAAATCAAATTGTTTATCATGCATCAACTTAAAGGCGAGAAAACCTCGCCGTTGTATCAGTTGAGGAAGTACTATCCGAGCATTCACCGCGAGTTGCAAAAAAAGCAATTCGATTTTATGACTACTTCTGTTAAAAAAAGTCTAAAAAAGGGGGTGAATATGAAACTGTTTCGCGCTTCTATTGACGTAGATTTTATTTCACGCATGTATTTCAATGGAATGAACGGGATCAAAAACGTGGAGATGTTTCCTACTGACAAATATAGTCCAGAGGAGCTTATGGAAAATTACTTGGACTATCACTTACGTGCTATTGTCACCGAAAACGGCATGGAATTGTTATCCTCTTATATAAAAAATAAATCATGAATCGAATAATTACAATTGCTATTACGCTCTTGATCATATTCTCAGCTTCAAGCCAGGAACCTTTGAGTTTGACAGGTGCTATCAGCGAAGGTTTACAAAACAACCGCGCGATGGTTAATGCCAACTATGACGTTGAAATTGCCAAAAAAAGGCAATGGGAAGTCATTGCGACTGGTTTTCCGCAAGTCAGCGCCTCAGCAGCCTACAACAAAGACCTTGAGCAACGCACCTCGATTGTGCCAGGCTCGTTTAGCGGAGGCTCCGGAGGTGATTATGCAGTTCAATTTGGTAAAGCTCAAAGTATAGATGTCTCTGCTCGATTGAACCAACTTATTTTTGATGGCTCCTACTTGGTTGGGTTACAGGCTTCAACTGTTTTCTTGAAAATTTCTCGCCAAAATAAAGTGAAAAGTGAGTTGGAAGTCCGCGGCCTTGTTACCGACGCTTATGTAAATGTATTGCTCGCTGAAGAACGTAAAAATATTTTAGAGAAAAACTTCAACAATCTAGACGCAACACTAACCGATATTCGAAAAGTATACGCACAAGGATTGGTTGAGATTGAGGAAGTCCAGCAGTTGGAAATTACAAAATCATCCATTCAAAGTGGGCTTGATTATATTTCTCGAATGATTCCTATTACCTATCAAATGCTCAATATGTCTCTGGGAAGAGACCTTGATCATAAGATTGTTTTGTCAGACAGCTTGTTAGCACTTTGTTTGGCAAGTGAAGACATCCATAATGTCGACACATGGGACATAGATAAAAATATCGACTATCAAATTGCGCAAAACAATCTTCGTTCAAATGAATTGCTTCTTAAACTGGAACGTTTTCGCGCCTTACCCACCATTTCAGCTTTTATTACCGGTGGCTATGATGCTTTTAGCGATGCCTTTACTTTTACGGAAAAGAATCAACAATGGTATGGCCGATCGGCCATTGGGTTAAGTGTTCGTTTACCCATTTTCAGCTCTGGTGCTGGCCAATCGAGAACCGATCAAGCAAAACTCAATGTGGAAAAAGCAAAAGCACAAGTCGATCAGGTCACGGAAAACCTACTCTTGCAAAAAGCAAACGCGCACAATCAATATACCCAGGCTCTTGAAGAGTTTGTCAGAAGTCAAGAAAGTCTTGAAATCGCATATAAAATTGAAAGAAAAAATCAAATTAAATATAAAGAAGGCGTCACAGGAAGCTTTGAGCTAAGACAAGCACAATTGCAACTTTACGACCTCCAAAATCAGCATCTATCAGCGATGCAGCAAATCATTAATTCTAGAACCGAACTCTCATTACTCTATTATTCATCACCCGAAAACGTAAAAAAATGAAATACTTCATCCTTTTTCTCACTTCTTTTGTTCTTGTTTCATGTGGAAGTGAAGAGCAACAGACTGCCCAAGATCTAATCGAAAACAAAGATGTTGAAGGGCTCGAACAAAAACGCACAACTCTCGTTGGTAAAATCGAAGTGTTACGCAATGAACTCGGTTTGGTAACAGGCGCCCTAAATCGTTTGGATACAAGCAAAAAAAGAGCATTGGTCTCCGTGATCTCTGTCGACACAAGCGAATTTAAACACCGTATCTCTCTCCAATCGATAGTAAAAACCGACCGAAACATGTTGATTCAACCCGAATTTATGGGTGCTGTATCTTCCATCCAGGTCTCAGAAGGTCAGACGGTCAAAAAAGGTCAACTTTTGATGCAAATCGATGATGGTGGCCTTGCACAAAACATTCGTTTACAAGAAGCTCAAGCCAATCTTGCTAAAACAATTTTTGAGCGCCAAGAACGTTTGTGGAATGAAGCCATCGGATCGGAGATTGAATACCTGCAAGCCAAAACAAATTATGAAAGCCAACGCAGTCGTTTGGAACAACTCAACGATCAGCTTGAGAAAGCAATCATTCGCGCGCCATTTTCTGGTCAAATCGACGATATCATGGTCGAAGTTGGTCAAGTGGTCAGTCCGGGAGTAGCCCCACTACTTCGCTTGGTGAGCAACATAAACATGTATGTAGAGGCCGATGTGCCTGAGCAATATTTGCCCAATGTTACCAAAGGAACTCCTGTGCGTGTGGAAATTCCTGTACTCAACACCTCATTTGATGCACAAATTTCGCATCGTGCCACACACATCAGCACCGAAAACCGAACCTTCCGTGTAACAGTTGATGTCGATCCTCGTATCAAAGTCAATCCAAACCTGATTAGTACCTTACATATTTTTGACTACATCAATCCACAAGCTCTATTGATTCCGACAAGCATTATTTCTGAAAATGCAACTGGTGATGAGTTTGTTTTTGTCATTGACGAAAACAACAAAGCACAAAAAGTATTTATCAAAACGGGCTATGCTCAAAACGGCATGATCGAAGTGCTTGAAGGACTCAAGCTAGGTGCGTCTATTATCAGTGAGGGTGCGCGATTAGTGAAAGAAAATCAACCTGTTCAAATCATCAAATAAGTATGGCTAAGACCTCCAATTCCTCCGAAAAAGATTTTGTTGTATCCTCTTGGGCAATTCGCAACAGCAGCACCATGTATGTCTTTATGGGCGTCTTGTTGTTCTTGGGCGTATCGGCCTATATGACCATGCCCAGGGAAAACTTCCCCGAAATCACAGAAACCAACATCTATATCAGTACGCCTTACCCTGGAAACACAGCCGAAGATATTGAACGCTTTGTGACGGACCCGCTAGAGGAAGCGGTAAAAGGGGTAAGTAATTTGGTTGAAATCAACTCCACCTCACAAGACGACTACTCGATGGTGGTCTTGGAATTTGATGAGGACATCGACGTAGATTTGGCCAAGCAAAAGGTCAAAGATGAAGTTGATGGGGTGGTTTCTGGAGAAGATTGGCCCACTTTTAACAACGCCAAACTAGAACCCAATGTGTTTGACCTCAATTTTGTGGAAGAATTTCCCATTTTGAATGTCACACTAAAAGGAGATTATACACTTAATGCCCTCAATGACTATGCAGAAATGCTTGAAGAACGCATTGAGCGACTCGACCAAATCAAAGAGGTTGACATCCGCGGCACGCAAGAACGAGAGGTCGAGGTCGCGGTGGATATCCGCAAAATGATGGCCTCCAAAGTGAGTTTCGCTGATGTCATGCAAGCCATTCGAAACGAAAATTCCACTGTATCTGCAGGAAGTATTATTGCCAACGGACAACGGCGTAATATTCGTGTGATTGGCGAAATACAAAACCCATCGGATTTGGGTGAGTTCGTCATTAAAAACGAAAGAGGCGCCATTTATTTAAAAGACATTGCCACCATTCGTTTTAAAAACATGGATGCAACCACCCATGCTAGAGATTTTGGTGCATCTGTAGTCATGCTAGACGTCAAAAAAAGAGGGGGTAAAAACCTCATTCAAGCTGCAGAAGCCATTCGTGAAATAGTAGACGAAGTACGTAGGTACGAAATCCCACAAGACATTTCAGTCACCATATCAAATGACACCTCAGCCATTACTATCAATCAAGTCAATGACTTGATTAACAACATTTTGTTTGGTATTCTTTTGGTGGTAACCGTGCTCACTTTTTTCCTCGGGTTCCGCAACGCTTTGTTTGTCGGATTTGCCATCCCCATGTCAATGTTTATCTCCTTTTTTATCCTCCAAACCTTGGGATACACTATGAATACGATGGTGTTGTTTGCCTTGGTCATGGGATTAGGTATGCTCGTTGATAACGGAATTGTGGTGGTGGAAAATGTCTATCGCCTCATTGAAAAAGAAAAAATGTCGCGTTTGGAGGCCGCCAAAAAAGGCGTGAGCGAAATTGCGTTTCCTATTATCATTTCGACAGCAACCACAATTGCCGCTTTTGTCCCTTTGGGCTTTTGGCCTGGTATTATGGGACAGTTTATGATCTATTTCCCGATTACACTTTCTGTCGTTCTCGGATCATCTCTTATTGTTGCCATCTTCTTTAATTCCGTTTTGGTGTCGCAATTTATGGACGTAGAGGAGAAAAACCTTTCTCGTAAAAAACTCATTCGTCTTTCCTTGGTTTTAGTGGGCTTTGGTCTATTTATTCTCTTCATAGGGGGTGCCATGCGAGGATTGGGATCGTTGCTGATTTTTATCGCTATTCTATTTTGGGGGTATAAATATGTAATTAAAGATTTGTCCAACACTTTTCGAACTCGTTTTTTGGTATGGTTGGAGGCCCGCTATGAGCGTTTATTGCGCTTTGCTATGCGTGGACGCCGCGCCTACGCCTTTGTCTTTGGGACGGTCTTTATGTTGGTTGTTTCCTTTGTGCTGGTTGGAATTTCAAAGCCCAAAGTCGAGTTTTTCCCCGACAATGAACCCACACAAATTATTGTGTATATCGAGTACCCACAGGGTACAGACATTGAAAAAACAGATGAAATGACCAAGTCCATCGAGCAAGTGATGATTGGGGCCGTCAACGATTCAAAATACATGGACGAGGGCTACAACTTTATGGTAGAGTCTCTTGTCTCTCAAGTGGGTGCTGGTGCTGGCAATCCACAAACCGAAGGAGGCTCAGAAGCAGAAATGCCACACCGTGGGAAAATCACAGCAACCATGCGTGAATTTAAATTCCGCCGGGGGCTGTCAAGTGAAAATCTTCGTCGTGAAGTTCAACAGGCTTTGGCTGGCACGTTTCCAGGTGTTTCTATATCTGTCGAGAAAGACCAAGCAGGACCACCGCTTGGCTACCCTATTAACATTGAGATTGCAGGTGACAGTTACTCCCAGCTCATCGAAGTTGCAGAAAACATGCGAAATTTTATTGTCGACATGAACATTCCTGGCATTGAAGAACTAAAAGTCGATGTCAACCGCAATAAACCAGGGATGCAAATTGCTGTCGATCGCAAAAAGGCAGGAGAACTTGGTGTGAGTGCTGGACAAGTTGGATTTCAACTCCGACAATCCCTCTTTGGTGAAAAAGCAGGAGTCTATAAAAAGGATGGCGAAGACTACAATATCAATGTGCGTTTCCAAAGCGATGATCGCTACAATGAATCTGCTCTCTTCAATCAAAACATCACGTTCCGTGATATGGCATCTGGACAGGTTAAATCCATACCAGTTGCCGCAGTCATCGAACGCAAAAACACTTCCGGATACAGTGCCATCAAACACCGTAACCTCGACCGTATAGTAACTGTGTATTCCGCCATTTTACCAGGGTATAATGCCGCTGAGATCGTCAACCAAATCAAAACGCAAATCGATGCTTTTCAATTACCTTCGGATGTGCGTTTTCGTTTTACAGGTGAGATCGAAGAACAAGAGGAAAATATGAGTTTTTTGTCTCGTGCACTACTCTATGCCTTGTTTTTGATTTTGATTTTACTTGTTCTTCAATTCAACTCAGTCAGCAAACCGTTTATCATCTTGTTTTCCATCTTTATGAGCTTTACTGGAGTCTTTCTTGGACTGGTCTTTTTCAACATGACCTTTGTCATTATTATGACTATGATGGGAATCATCTCCTTAGCGGGGATTGTTGTGAATAACAGTGTGGTACTGTTGGATTACACCCAGTTGTTACTCGACAGAAAAAGAGACAACCACGCCTTGGCTTATGATTATCAATTGGATCGTTCGGAAATCTTTGATGCGATTGTCAATGGAGGAAAAGCGCGTTTACGCCCTGTTTTGCTCACCGCAATTACCACTGTGTTAGGATTGATTCCTTTGGCGATTGGACTGAATATCAATTTCTTTTCGCTGTTTTCGAGTGGGAACCCAGAGATTTATATCGGAGGAGACAATGTCATTTTCTGGGGACCTTTGGCGTGGACCGTCATTTTCGGATTGACCTTTGCCACCTTTTTGACACTGATCATCGTGCCGGTTGCTTTTTATCTAAGCAAGCGTGCAGCAATACGATTTAATAAATAAGGAGGTTTAACGAAAAGCTGTGCGTTCGGGGGTGTTTCAATAGATCACATCTTCGATCAATTGTTCTTTCGTCCAGAAGAACCAAGTGCCTGGTTTTAACACCTTTTTCATGAAAACTGTATTTTGGAATTTGTCTTCCGCAGGATGCAAAATATTTATAATTGCAAAACAGTTAACTAACATCAACCCCATAACATGCTGATTATCGGTGTTTAATGTATTTATATACAATTCTGTAAACGCAAACTTAAAAACATCTTATTTTTGCACAAACCACTTCCATGAACAGGAGTCATACTTGCGGGGCGCTACGCCTATCAGATGTCAATACAGAAGTCCAACTTGCAGGTTGGGTACACAGTGTGCGAGACAAAGGCTTTGTCCTTTGGATCGACCTTCGTGATCGCTATGGCGTCACACAATTGGTTCTTGATGAAGAACGAAACGGTGCCGACATCTTGGCAAAAGCCAAATCTATAGGAAGAGAGTTTGTGATCCAAATCTCTGGTCAAGTCATCGAACGAGTGTCTAAAAATCCAAACATTCCTTCAGGAGACATCGAGGTTCTGGTGAAAGAGCTCACAGTCCTCAACACGGCTGATACCCCACCGTTTACTATTGAAGATGAATCTGATGGTGGAGATGATCTGCGCATGAAATATCGTTATTTGGATATTCGTCGTAACCCAATAAAAGACAAACTGTTATTCCGTCATAAAGTGTCTCAAATTGTACGCAATTATCTTTCTGGAAAAGATTTTGCTGAGGTCGAAACTCCCTATCTTATCAAATCAACTCCTGAGGGCGCCCGAGATTTTGTGGTGCCATCTCGGATGAACCCAGGGCAATTTTATGCTCTTCCACAATCCCCACAAACTTTTAAGCAATTGCTTATGGTTGGTGGAATGGATCGCTATTTTCAAGTGGTCAAGTGTTTTCGTGATGAGGACTTGCGTGCCGACCGCCAGCCAGAATTTACACAGATCGACTGTGAAATGACCTTTGTTGATCAAGACGATATTTTAGCTGTCTTTGAAGAAATGCTTCAGCAGTTGTTGCACGATATTCACGGTATTACACCTGCTCCTTTTCCTCGCATTTCGTATGCAGATGCCATGGCAACCTATGGGTCGGACAAACCAGATATTCGTTTTGGGATGCATCTCGCAGGCCTCAACGATCTTGCACAAGGCAAAGGCTTTCAAGTCTTTGATCAACAAGAATGGGTGGGTGGATTTGCCGTGGAAGGCGGAGCTGCAATGAGCCGAAAAGAAATTGATGCTTGGATCGATTGGGTCAAGCGTCCTCAAATTGGAGCTAAAGGTCTTGTTTGGGTCAAATGCAACGAAGATGGTAGTTACAAATCTTCGGTCGATAAATTCTTCAGTCAAGAAGATTTGGCAGAATGGGCCTCGGCCTGCAAAGCACAAGCGGGTGATTTAGTGCTTGTACTCTCAGGTGGGAAAACAAAAACGCTGACGCAATTGGGCCAACTTCGGCTCGCAGTTGCAGAAGAAAAAGGCTTGCGAAACCCACAGGTATTTGCACCCCTATGGGTGGTCGATTTTCCTTTGCTTGAACCCTTAGAAGACAGCGACCATTTTCACGCTATGCACCACCCCTTCACCGCGCCAAAACCTGAGCACATTCAACAATTGGAAACGTCGCCCAAAACTGTACTTGCCAATGCCTATGACTTGGTGCTCAACGGTAATGAAATAGGTGGAGGGTCTATTCGTATTCACGATCGAGCCGTACAAGAGCGTATGTTTTCCCTTCTTGGCTTTACCAAGCAAGAAGCCGAAGAACAGTTTGGTTTTTTGATGGATGCTTTCCGCTACGGCGCACCTCCACATGGTGGAATTGCCCTTGGGTTTGATCGTCTTGTGGCAGTTTTGGGCGGACATGAATCGATTCGAGACTATATTGCTTTCCCAAAAAATAACAGTGGAAAAGACGTGATGATCAATGCGCCTGCGCCTTTGGACGATGAACAACTCGGAGAATTATCACTCAAAACTACATCATGAATCAACTTCTGCGCGCTTTATTTGCCTTTATCGCGGTGGCTTTTGTCGCTGGATTCGTCATAAAAGCCGATTATCATGCCCTTGGAGAACGAATTATTGGCATTTCGGTCTTATTTTCTGCCTTTATTTTTATGCCGCTTTTTATTTACCATCGTTGGAAAGATAAGAAGTTGGAGGACTATACACTCACTCCTGAAAACATTGAAAAAATGAAAGCAAACAGGCAGAAATCAAAATCAAAAAACAAAAAATAGCTCCCTTTGTATTAAATTGGTATATTCGCACTTTAATTTTAGTAAATGACTGGAACAGTTAAATTTTTTAATGGGTCTAAAGGATTTGGATTCATTACCAATGATGAAACGGGCGAAGACATCTTCGTTCATGTAACTTCTCTTCAAGGTGTAAACCTCAATGAAGGAGACAAAGTATCGTATAACGAGGGCGAAGGCAGAAAAGGCAAAATGGCCACTGATGTTGATGTTCTCGACTAATTGTATTTTATTTTGAGTAAATATTAAAGCCCTTTATAGGGCTTTTTTTTATGTCCTTTTGTGCTTAAAGAAGCTGAGTAGCAACTGTGAAGCTTCCTGTTCGCAGACTCCAGTAGTCACTTTAGTTTTAGGGTGTAAAGGGGTTTGATGATGGCGATAGCCACGCTTTTCATCCGCCGCGCCAAACACTAGGCGTGAAAGCTGACTCCAATAAAGTGCTCCTGCACACATGCTGCAAGGTTCCAGTGTAACATAGAGGGTACAATCATGCAGATATTTCCCGCCGATATAATTTGCCGCAGCCGTGATTGCTTGCATTTCGGCATGGGCCGTAACATCGGTTAGTGTTTCGGTAAGATTATGACCCCGTGCGATGACTTGTCCATGCGCAACCACCACAACCCCAACAGGCACTTCGCCTTTCTCTAAGGCTTGCTGCGCTTCGCCAAGAGCCTTTTTCATAAAGAAATCATCATTCAATGGGTCTTGCATCACGCTAATTTTTTATGCCATCGTAGGGCTTGACCGTCCGTCAGACCTGCAACAAAACAACTGGTTTGTAAAAGTTGTTGGTATCGATTGTCCTCCGAAAACTGTATCGTTTCTGGCAAAAGATTGAGTGCCAAGCGATCAAGTGCAGTGGTGTTTCCAGCAGATTGCCGAATCACGGCATTACTCAGCACATCCAAAATATGATGAATCGCACGATACCCTTTCACTTCCTTTTCAATCACCTCTTCTGATCGATAAATCTTATCAATACTAAGACGAATAATATCATCTACTTGGGCAGAGTATTTACTCTTTTCAAGAAGTGCATGCGAAAAATCACCCGCCAAAATTGCGCCTTCGTTTTCCATAAAAATACGTGTTGCATCTTCAATCAATACGCCAACAGAAAGCGCACGCAAATAGGCAAGACGATCTGTGGTGGTTTTAAGCTTATTGTACTTATTGGTGTCAATATGGTCTTTCACTAGTTTAATGAGATACTCCAAGGCATAGGACTCTGGAATCCAACCGAGATTGATGCCGTCTTCAAAATCGATAAGGGTGTAGCAAATATCATCTGCTGCCTCGACCAAAAATGCTAGTGGGTGGCGGTGACACGAGTTTTCAGAGTTGCGGAGTCCGAGCTCGTCAGCAACATCTGCAAAAGCATCGGCTTGGGCTTGAAAAAAACCAAATTTCTTATCGCTGACCTTGTCGGTCGGTTTAATGGGAGTAGATGCTTTTGGGTATTTTGTAAATGCCCCGAGCGTGGCATAGCTTAGACGGAGTCCTCCGGGTACGCCTTCGCGGTGTTCGGTCAAAATGCGAAAGCCGTTGGCGTTGCCTTCAAATCGAATCAGGTCCTGTTGCTGTGCTTCCGATAAATTGTTGATGAGGTCTTTTCCTGCGCCAGCGGTAAAAAAGTCCCCAATGGCTTGTTCGCCTGAGTGACCAAAGGGCGGGTTACCGATATCGTGTGCCAGACATGCCGCAGCGATAATGGTGCCAAAATCATGGGCCTGATAGCCGTAGGTCATTGAGAGAGCGGGGTATTTTTGTAGAAGTCGCATTCCCACCGAACGACCTAAACTTCGCCCAACAACTGACACCTCCAAACTATGCGTGAGGCGCGTGTGGACAAAGCCTGATTGCGAAAAAGGAATGACCTGGGTTTTGTCTTGCAAATGACGAAATGCCGAGGAAAAAATCACACGGTCATAGTCCACTTCAAAGCCGCTGCGGGTAGGGTCTTGTTCGCTTCTGATACGTTTTTGTTTGTCCCCGTTTCGGCGAAGGGATAAAAGCTGTTCCCAATTCATTTAAATCTGCTGTTTATTGATGTTTGATGAACAAAGTTCAAGCTTTTTAAAAAAATTAAAAAAAGCTTAGTAATTCGATAACATAAAGTTAACATAAGAATTTGACATTAGCACAAAATTTAAAAAATGAATAAAATATCGCTTTTCCTTATAGGCATGATGCTCACAGGTGCTTTTTCGTTGCTCAACGCCCAACAGGGGGTGAATGAAATCTCTTTTGGTAAGGGCTTATTAAATTATGTAGCAAAAGACAACACCTTTAGCGTCAAATTTGCGCCTCGTTTCCAATCGCGGTTTAATACGGTTTGGTCACATGATGGCAGCGAATATGGGGATGCCAAAC
Organism: Flavobacteriaceae bacterium; assembly: GCA_018672145.1. Lineage (GTDB taxonomy): Bacteria > Bacteroidota > Bacteroidia > Flavobacteriales > Flavobacteriaceae > UBA724. Next base: position 7,637 of record JABHGH010000052.1, on the reverse strand, counting down.
ATTCGTTCTTGGTGCGTCGTGCACGACTCAAATTCAGCGGTTGGGCCTATTCTCCAAAGTTGAAGTACAAAGTGGAAATTGGTTTGTCGAACAAAGACTTGGGAGGTGCCAATAGTTTTACCAACAATGCACCACGGCAACTTCTTGATGCGGTAATCATGTGGAATTTTGCTCCCAACTGGTCGTTGTGGGCAGGACAGACAAAACTGCCTGGCAATGTTGAGCGGGTGGTATCCTCGTCGAGCTTGCAATTTATAGATCGTTCGATTTTGAATAGCAAGTTCAATTTAGATCGCGATACTGGCATACAGTTGCGCCACAAGAGTACTTGGGGCTCAACTATTGTGACCAAATAAAAATTTGCCCTCTCACAAGGAGAAGGTAGGAATATAACCACTGGAAACCTAGGAGGTTTACAATACACCGCTCGTTTTGAGTTGCTCCCTTTTGGTGAGTTCACAAAAAAGGGAGACTATTTTGAATCTGATTTGCAACGAGAGTCAAACCCAAAGTTGATGTTAGGGTACACCTATAATTTGAATAATGATGCAGTCAAAACTCGCTCTGGATCGGGATCTTATATGACCATCCCCACTGGTTTTTATCAAACCGACATCACCACAGCCTTTGTTGACTTGGTATTTAAATACCGTGGGTGGTCTGTGTTGTCTGAAATTGCAGAACGAAGTGCCGAAAGTCCCATTGTCACACAAGCCGATGGCATGGCAACAGGTGACATTGTAAACACTGGGCAGGCAATTAATGCACAAATTGGATACCTTTTTAACAACAATGTTGAGGTTGCTGGACGCTTTTCGTCGATTAGCTATGACAACGTGGTTGGGAAAGCCAGTCCAAAACAATACACTTTGGGGGTTTCCAAGTATATCGTTGGACACAAGCTCAAAGTGCAAGCTGACCTCACCAAATCTGTGTTAGATGACCAAGACGAAGAGGTGATGTTGCGCACAGGATTTGAATTTCATTTTTAAAAAACCATTAATTAAACAATAATAAACGTATATTTAAAAGTTACATTATGTTAGACTCCATGTTTAGTTTGATCTTATATGCATTGGTTGCCCTCGCCTTTATTGACTTGATTGTCGGGGTGAGCAATGATGCAGTAAATTTTTTGAACTCCGCGATTGGTTCAAAAGCGATTCCCATTAGAAAGATTTTGATTATTGCCAGTCTTGGAATTTTTGTTGGTGCTGTTTTTTCAAGTGGTATGATGGAAGTTGCACGAAAAGGCATCTTTAATCCAGGGGAATTTTATTTCGATGAAATCATGTTTATTTTCCTGGCCGTGATGATCGGGGACATTCTTTTGTTGGACTTTTTTAACACCCTTGGCCTGCCAACCTCTACAACAGTCTCTATTGTATTTAACTTATTGGGGGCCGCAATGATGATGTCATTGATCAAGATTGGAATGGATGACACCCAAACGGTTGCAGACTTGGCACAATATATCAACACAGAAAAAGCGTTACAAATTATATCGGGAATCCTGCTGTCGGTGGTCATCGCCTTTACCGCAGGAACCATCATACAGTGGATTTCACGTGTGATTTTCACATTCCAATACGAAAAGAAAATAAAGTACATTGGTTTTCTATTCGCCTCGATTTGTTTGACTGCAATAGGATATTTTATCTTTTTCAAAGGTCTTAAGGGCACCCCTTACTACAGCGAAATTTCAAGTGTTCTCAAAAGCAATTTCTTTTTGGTGGTGCTTTCAATGCTCGCCTTTTGGACCATTGTCACCTTTTTTATCGATCGTGTTCTTAAGAAAAATGTATTGATTCTTGTGATTGGGGTAGGTACTTTTGGTTTGGCACTTGCCTTTGCTGGCAACGATCTTGTCAATTTTATCGGAGTTCCCATGGCGGCTTATCACTCTTTTGAGGCCTGGTCTGCTTCGGGTATTCCCGCCAATGAATTTTCGATGGAAGTCTTGTCTAAGAAAGTTCCTGCCGAACCGCTATTGCTTATCATTTCAGGATTGATTATGGTATTGACTTTGTGGTTTTCCCAAAAAGCAAAATTGGTTACAGAAACCGAAATTGGACTGTCGAGACAATCTGATGGAGATGAAAAGTTTAAACCCAATGTATTGTCTAAGTTTATTGTAAAAGTTTCGAGTAGTCTTTCGTCTTCTGTTCAAACCCTTCTTCCAAAAGGTGTTAATGAGCGCATTCAAAAAAGCTTTAAGTTTCCTTTGGTAAACCTTTCTGAAAGCAAAGCCAAAGAGCTTCCTGCGTTTGATTTGATTCGAGCTTCGATCAACCTCACTGTGGCAGGGGTTCTCATTGCGATTGCCACTTCAATGAAGCTCCCGCTTTCTACTACCTATGTGACTTTTATGGTTGCCATGGGTACTTCCCTTGCCGACCGCGCATGGGGTAGAGAATCGGCAGTGTACCGTGTTGCTGGGGTAATCAATGTGGTTGGTGGATGGTTCTCGACTGCAATCGTCGCTTTCCTTTTTGCTGGCTTTATAACCTATATCCTATTTATCGGTAAAGGGGTTGCCGTTGCTATTCTTTTACTCTTGTCTGGGGCTATGCTCATCCGCAATTATTTGTTGTACAAAAAACGTTCGCTTGAAAGACGTTTTCCAACTGGACTGAAAAAGTCGGAAAGCAAAACCGTTCAAGGGATCATTAAAGAGAGTTCAGACAACGTCTCTGAAGTGATGACCCGTACCGCTAAGATTTATTCGTCGGTTATCAATGGACTAGCCAAGCACGAATCGGATCGTCTTAAAAAGTGTAAAAAGAAAATCAATAAACTTGAAAATGAAATTGATGGATTGAGAAACCATCTGTTTTATTTTATCAAAAATCTTGATGATACCAGTGTCAACGGTAGTTCATTTTACATCAGCATTCTCGCTTATTTGACCGATATTACCCAGTCACTCGATTATATGGCTAAAAAATCCTTTAAGCACGTAGAGAATCACCACAAGCCCTTGAAGTACAATCAGATCAAAGATTTGACAGAAATTCAGGAGTCGATTGTGTCGGTACTTTCCAATATTCAAGCTGCATTTTCGGATGAAAACTATAAAAATTTAGGTGGGTATGTTGCCGAAAAAGATGAATTGTTGTCAATGATTTCTGAAAAAATTAACCTTCAGATCACGCGCACACGAACCGAAGAATCTTCACCTAAAAACACGGCCCTTTACTTTAACTTGTTGTTAGAGTCTAAGGATTTGGTTAAGTCTATTTTTAACGTAAGTGAAGAATATTTTAACAGTTCCAAATAGAGCTAAAACACAATTATTATTGATTTTAAAAAAAGGGGCTTTTGGGCCTCTTTTTTGTGATCATCAACTAATCATCATAATTCATACCTTTGCCTTGGACCGTTTTTACAATGGTCGTTGAAAACGATTTATGCCCATGCAGAACTTTCGCTCTAAAGTCAATACCAAAGGTGATCGCTTCCTCCGCAACAAGGAAGAGATGCAGGTGCTAGTCGATCAGCTCCATACCCACTTGGCTGTTGCCAAAAAAGAAGGGAGTGACGCCTCCATTGAACGAGCGCGAAAACGCAAAAAATTCCTCGCTAGAGAACGTATCCAACTTCTTCTTGATAAAGACAGTCCGTTTATCGAACTCATGCCCTTAGCTGGTATGCTACACCAAGGCGGCTTTGGCCCTGGCGGTACAACAGTGGCGAGCATTGGATATGTGAATAAACGACTCTGCATTGTCAATGCAAACCTGAGTGCCCGCAAGGCTGGTGCAGTAGACTATGCCACGAGTCTAAAGATTAAGCGTCTAGGAGATATCGCAATGGAAAATAAAATTCCAACGATCAACTTGGTCGAAAGTGGCGGAGCAAATCTGCCCGATCAAGACCGTGTATTTAACAATTACGGAGCGACCTTTCGCCAAATGTCGCTGCGCTCAAAGCAAGGCATCCCTACCATATCTGTGGTCTTTGGTAATGCCACAGCCGGCGGTGCCTATGTGCCCGGCATGTCGGACTATACCATCATGCAGAAAGACACTGCTAAGGTGTTTTTAGCTGGACCCCCGCTTGTTAAAATGGCAACCAATGAAGAGACTAACGCGGAAGAACTTGGCGGTGCGGCGATGCACAGTCGCATTTCAGGAGTGGCAGATTTTCTAGCCGATGACGAAATGGATGCCATCAATATCGCGCGAAACGTAATCAAAACGTTAAAACCTGCCCGTCCGCATTTTGAGCCGCCCAAGCCCATCATGCCGCCACGCTACAAAGCAGAGGAGTTGCTGGGTATTGTTCCTGCAAACCTGAAAAAACCTGTCGATGTGCGTGAAGTCATCACACGAATTGTTGATGGATCGGAGTTTACCGAATTCAAAGAAAACTACGGGATCACCATGGTGTGTTGCTGGGCGAAAATCGAGGGCTATCCCGTGGGAATTATCGCAAGCAATGGGGTGATTTTTGCCGAGTCTGCACAAAAAGCGACGCAGTTTATCCAACTCGCTAACAAGTCCAATCTTCCTTTATTGTTTATCCATAACACCACTGGATTTATGGTTGGAAAATCCTATGAGCAAAATGGAATGATTAACAGTGGATCGCAAATGATTCATGCTGTCGCGGGGAGTACGGTTCCGCATATTAGTTTGCTGATTGGTAACTCGTATGGTGCGGGCAACTACGCCATGTGTGGCCGTTCGTTTTCGCCACGCTTCTTGTTTGCCTATCCCAACGCTAAAGCTGGCGTAATGGGTGCAGAGCAACTCTCCGGAGTGATGGAAATCATCAAACGGCAATCTGCAGCATCAATGAATAAAGAGGTTGACGAAAAACAACTCAAACAGGAAAAGGAAGCGATCAAAAAAGACGCAGAACTCAAAGCCAGTGTTTGGCATGCGACTTCGGAGTTATGGGATGATGGTGTCATTGATCCACGAGACACCAGAAAACATATAGGGGTCGCACTTGCCACTGTCTATCAATCCCCGATAGAGGGATCAGATCATTTCGGCGTGTTCAGGATGTAGTCACATCCAAGCTTTTTTTCGATATAAATATGCTCAGGAATCCCTTGAATCAGGATCCACACATAAGGCAATCGTCGTCCTCGTTTTCTCTTGACTTTGCAAGCATCTCTTTGAGTTCACCGGGTGTTAGTGGCTCAACAGCGGCGGGCTTTGCTGATGCCGTTGCAGCTGCCGCAGTCGGAGCTGCTACGGTTTTGGTCGCAGCTTCAGGCGTTTTTTCTTTCTTTTTCTTGTCAAGGGTAAACTTAATCGCATCCACAGCCGACTTCGTACGCAGATAGTACATCCCTGTTTTCAGACCCGACTTCCAACCATAGAAGTGCATGGAAGTCAGTTTGGCCATCGTTGCGCCTTCCATAAACAGGTTGAGTGACTGCGACTGGTCGATAAAGTAGCCACGCTGACGTGACATATCGATAATGTCTTTCATGCTCAATTCCCAAGCAGTTTGATACAGCTCTTTGATGTCATCGGGGATGTTATCGATATTTTGTATCGAACCGTTGGCACGCATCAATTCTTGTTTGAGGTCCTCATCCCAAAGGCCAAGATTGACAAGGTCTTCCAAAAGGTGTTTGTTCACCACAATAAACTCTCCTGAAAGAACACGTCGCGTGTAGATGTTGGAAGTATATGGTTCAAAACATTCGTTGTTCCCTAGAATTTGGGAGGTCGATGCTGTGGGCATTGGTGCAACCAAGAGTGAATTCCGCACCCCATGCTTTTTGACTTCTTTTCGAAGGGCAGTCCAATCCCAACGGCCGCTGAGTTCTTCATCTTTAATGCCCCAAAGGTTGTGTTGAAAATCGCCTTTTGAAATTGGAGACCCTTTGTAGCTTTCATAGGGTCCTTCGACCTTAGCCATCTCTTTAGAGGCAGTCAATGCCGCAAAATATAGCGTTTCAAAAATCTCTTGATTAAGGGTTTTAGCCTCATCAGAAGTAAACGGCATACGGAGTTTGATAAAGGTGTCCGCTAGTCCTTGCACGCCCAGTCCAATGGGGCGATGTCTAAAATTACTGTTCTCTGCTTCCTTGACTGGATAGTAGTTGCGGTCAATCACCTTGTTGAGGTTTTTGGTCGCACGTATGGTTACATCGTAAAGCTCTTGGTGGTCAAAGCTGCCGTCTTTCACAACCATTGGCAAAGCAATGGACGCCAAGTTACAAACCGCTACTTCGTCTGGTGAAGTATATTCTAGAATTTCCGTACACAAGTTGGACGAACGAATTGTTCCTAAATTTTGCTGATTCGACTTGCGGTTCGCCGCGTCTTTATACAGCATATAAGGCGTTCCGGTCTCAATTTGTGATTCGAGAATTTTCTCCCACAGTTCACGTGCTTTTATCGTTTTACGACCTTTGTTATTCTTTTCGTAGTCAAGATATTTTTTCTCAAAATCATCTCCGTGAGTATCATACAGTCCAGGACATTCGTTGGGACACATGAGTGTCCAAGTCGAATTCTCTTCAACTCGTTTCATGAATAGATCTGGAATCCACATGGCATAGAACAAATCACGCGCACGCATTTCTTCTTTACCGTGGTTCTTCTTGAGGTTAAGGAAATCGAAGATGTCGGCATGCCATGGTTCAACATAGATCGCAAACGATCCTTTTCGTTTTCCACCCCCTTGATCGACATAACGTGCGGTATCGTTATACACACGCAACATAGGCACAATCCCGTTAGATGTTCCGTTAGTGCCAGCAATGTATGATCCCGTTGCACGAACATTATGAATAGACAAGCCAATTCCTCCGGCAGACTGAGAGATTTTTGCCGTTTGTTTGAGGGTGTCATAAATACCGTCGATGCTATCGTCTTTCATGGTTAGCAAGAAGCACGATGACATTTGCGGTTTTGGTGTCCCGGAATTAAATAAGGTTGGTGTAGCGTGTGTAAAATATTTTTTAGACATCAAGTGGTAGGTCTCAATGGCAGCGTCAAGGTCGTCCATGTGGATCCCGACAGACACTCTCATCAGCATATGCTGTGGGCGTTCGGCGATTTCGCCATTGAGTTTTAGAAGATAAGAGCGTTCTAATGTTTTAAACCCAAAGTAGTCATAGCCAAAATCACGGTTGTATATGATCGTAGAGTCGAGTAGTTCGGCGTTGTCTTTGATGATTTTATAGACATCGTCGGCGAGCAGAGGTGCTTTTTTGCCGGTGCGGGGGTTGATATATGTGTACAAATCCGTCATCGTTTCGACAAAGGACTTTTTGGTGTTTTTGTGAAGGTTGGACACAGAGATACGCGCTGCCAATTTCGCAAAATCAGGATGAGTGGTGGTCATAGTAGCCGCCGTCTCGGCTGCGAGATTATCGAGCTCTGATGTGGTCACGCCGTCATACAATCCTTCGATGACACGCATGGCCACTTTGACTGGGTCGACCAAATCGTTTAACCCATAACACAGTTTGCGAACGCGCGCCGTGATTTTATCGAACATGATGGGCTCTTTTCGACCATCTCTTTTTAATACAAACATCTCTCTTGGTTTTTTTGACAAAAAATACTCCCCATGCTGGGAACAACTCCTCTACTAAACGTGTGAAAAAGGACCTAAAAGTCGTCGTCGAAGGAATACTTTTCTTTCTCTTCGGTCTCTTGTTT
>JABHGH010000092.1 GCA_018672145.1 Flavobacteriaceae bacterium | reverse complement strand
CTGAGGGCAAAACTGTTTCGCAATGGTATGATTTTGTTACTGCTGTAGGAGATTCCTTCCTAGATGCTTATATCCCAATCCTAAACCGAAGAAAAGACACCCCTTTTAATGACCAAAACCGTCAGTGGCAAGAAATTCGAAGAGGACGCTATGTAGAATTTAATTTGATTCATGACAAAGGCACTCTTTTTGGGCTGAGAACCCAAGGTCGAATAGAAAGTATATTGATGAGTTTACCGCCTGTTGTGCAATGGAAATACAACATTTCCCCTGCTGAAGGATCGGAAGAAGAGCGCCTGGAGCGTGTTTTAAAAAACCCCATAGATTGGATAAAAGAATAAAGAATGTTTCCATATAACAGAAAAAGAAGATTGCGAAAAAATACTGCCTTGCGCGATATGGTCCGAGAAACCCATCTTCACCCTGATGATTTCTTGGTGCCACTATTTGTTGTCGAAGGCAAAAATGTCAAGGAAGAAATTCCTTCCATGCCGCAGACTTTCCGTATGAGTTTGGACGAAATCGAAAAAGAAGTGCGCAGTTTATGGTCCATGGGGCTCAAAGGTGTTTTGGTTTTTGCCAAGGTTTCTGACGTCCTAAAAGACAACGCAGGAACAGAGGCGCTCAACCCTCAGGGGCTGATGCAACGAGCCATACAGACCATCAAAAATGCAGTGCCAGAAATGGTGGTCTTTTCCGATGTTGCTCTCGACCCTTATTCCTCTTTCGGACACGACGGGATTGTGGAAAATAATAAAATTCTAAATGACGAAACCGTTGAAGTGTTGGCCCAAATGGCTGTCAGTCACGCCCAAGCGGGTGCAGATGTTGTGGCGCCAAGCGACATGATGGATGGACGTGTGCTACATATTCGCGAGGCCCTTGAAAGTAATGGATTTCAAGACACCTGTATCATGAGTTATGGTGCAAAATACGCCTCTCATTATTATGGCCCTTTTCGTGATGCTCTTGACTCCGCTCCTGGCTTTGGAGATAAAAAAACCTATCAAATGGATCCTGCAAATCGACTCGAAGCCATTGAAGAAGTACAGCTCGATATCGAAGAAGGCGCCGATGTTGTGATGGTCAAACCCGGCATTGCCTATTTGGATATTCTGCGTGATCTTCACAACGAATTCAACATTCCTTTGGCAGTTTATCAGGTCAGTGGAGAATACGCCATGCTCAAAGCGGCGGCGGAAAAAGGATGGCTCGATTACGAGGCTGTCATGATGGAGCAAATGATCGCTTTTAAGCGAGCGGGTGCTTCCATCATCACGACCTACTCAGCAAAAGATGCTGTAACCCTTCTGGGATAATTGCTCTTTTTTTAACCAGTTCAATATTGTTTTGTACATTGCTATCACTAATCAAATAACAGATTGTGAAAAAAGTAATTCAGACTTTATTTGTTGGCCTTTTGGCAGTATGCTCTATCATTTATGTGAGTGGTAATGATCATCTCTTTGGTCTTGTTGCAAAAGTGATAGAGACTGGTCGTACCACTGCTGGTATAGACGATTATCTGTTTTTTGATAACCGAATTATTCCTCCGAGTGATACCCCCCAAGCGTGGCCATTTCATAAAGACTATAACATTGTTGCCAGCACCCCTTCGCTTAATGCCCTACACGACACTTTACAAACCGTTGCTTTTTTGGTAATTAAAAACGACTCCATTTGGCATGAACAATATTTTGATGGATACGGGAAAGACTCTCAAAGCAATTCCTTTTCTATGGCCAAAAGCATGGTTTCGGCAAGCTTATTTAAAGCCATCGAAGCGGGCGATGTGGAAAGTGAAAACCAAAAAGTTATTGCTTTTTTGCCGTGGCTAATCGGAGACCATGCAAAAGATGTTACCATGGGTGATTTGGCAAGTATGGCTTCTGGGTTGGAATGGAATGAAAACTATGACAATCTACTGACAATCACTCCACGCACCTATGTGGAAAAAGATATGTTGTCATTGATGAAACAAATACCCATCAACTATCAACCTGGTGAAAAATTCATTTACCAAAGTGGTAGTACCCAGCTTTTGGGACTGGCTCTAGAAGAAGCAACAGGGGAAAACATGAGTACGCTCGTCAGATCCTATTTCTGGAACCCCATTGGCGCAGAACATCAAGCGTCATGGACGCTAGACAGTAACGATTACGGAGTGGAAAAGTCATTTTGTTGTTTAAACTCAAACGCACGTGACTTTGCACGCTTTGGAAAATTGTTCAAAAACCATGGCGTTTGGGAGGGACAACAATTGATTGACTCTGCTTTTGTGGAAAAATCCATTCGCCCACGATTTGAAAAAAGCCCCCAATACGGTTATGGCTGGTGGTTGGGTGCAGTCGATGAAAACCCGTTTTTTAGTATGCGAGGACATATGGGACAGTACGTGATTGTCTTTCCCGAGCAAGACATCATCATCGTTCGATTGGGGCACCGTGGACTAAATGATATTCCTGGTTCGCAAACACCCATAGACCTTCCTCTCTATGTAAAAGAAGTTTTTAAAATGATAGCCCCTGAAAATGAAACTTGAAAATATTCTTTTTTTAGATATTGAAACCGTTCCCCAACATCCTAGCTTTTTCGAACTGACACCCGAAGAAAAAAAACTTTTCGCAGATAAAACGACTTATCAACGTAAAGAAACCACCGCAGAGGAGTTTTATGAACGTGCTGGTATTTGGGCGGAATTTGGTCAGATTGTATGTATTTCTGTTGGGTATTTTGTGTCTGTAAAAACGCAGCCTCGATCTTTTCGTCTCACCACTTTTCTAGGGGAAGAAAAAAATCTGCTGACTGAATTTAGCGCTCTGATCAATCGTCATTTTTCGAAATCCCACCATCGTCTATGTGCGCACAATGGAAAAGAATTTGATTTTCCGTATATCGCTCGGCGAATGGTTATCCACGGTCTTGAACTGCCAGGCCCTCTTCAGGTTGCTGGTAAAAAGCCTTGGGAAGTTTCACATCTCGACACCATGGAATTGTGTATTTAAAGGATTTGATGTATAAAAATATTTTGAGTTTGAATATTGGGGTAAGTTTGAATTTAAGTTGGAAATATATAGATTATAAGAGTGTTAGGATTTTAGATGTTTTTTAATGGATAAAAGGAAATGTTTAAATGTTAAAGTAATCAATGATAATAATGGATTGGTTGTTGGAAAATGGTGTAATAGTTGTTTTGAATATTTAGATGTTAGAAGTTTTGATTGGAATGTTGAAAAGGATTGGTATTTGTTGGGTTGGTGTAAAGAATGTAATGTAAAAAATGTAAGTAATAAGATTTAAATGTTTGTTTTAATTTAGTTATGGATTTGGTTGAGAATAGATTTGTAATTGTTTAAATTGTAGTATTTAGTTGAATTTTATTGGGGT
>JABHGH010000072.1 GCA_018672145.1 Flavobacteriaceae bacterium | reverse complement strand
TCTGACGGCTGGCCCTACTGCGGCGAAATGGACATCATGGAAATGGGGCATAATTCCACCTTTCGTAACGAACAAGAATTTCCTTCAGCAAACGAAAACAATCTCGTTGCAGCCAATCTAATATTTTACGAGGACGATGCCTGTTCTGACCAAAATCAAGACTGTGCAGCAAGCATCTCGTTTGACAAGTATTATAACAAACCCTATCACACTGCTGACACAATGACCGATCGTTTTATGATCTACAGAATGTATTGGGACGAAAAACAAATCAGACTTACTGTTGATGACAACGGCCTAGTACAAAACCTGTATACTGGTCCCTTCCCTATTGGCGATGCGTCTGCTGCATTTACCAAACCATTTTATCTTCTTCTAAACCTAGCTGTTGGCGGCAACTTCACAGATGCAACTACGGCATCACAAGTGACCGCTGGTTTTCCTGGAAAAATGTATATCGACTATGTTCGAATCAAAAAATGGAACGGAAGGGGTCAAGTGTTTGGTGCAGAGCAAGTCATGGCAAACGCAGGGGCAAACAAAAAAATACAGGATGATGAAACCCTTCTTTTAGATGGGTCTGGCAGCTACGGTCCTATTTCGAGCTATACGTGGACACTTGATGGAAATGTCGTTGCAACTTCCAAAACACACGAGATCGACCTAGATTCCGGCACACATGTGTTTACATTAACTGTAGCTGATGAAGATGGTAACAAAAGTGAAGATTTACTGAAGGTGAACGTGGGCGATAGTGAAATTGGTGACATTATTTGGGAAGATAATTTTAACACCTTTAATAGCGATTATTGGAATATCGATATCGGAAATGGTTGCGAAGAGGACTTATGCGGTTGGGGAAATCAAGAGTTGCAAACCTATCAAGCAGACAATGTGTCTATTGAAGAAATTAGCGAAGAGCCCGGCAACTTTGCCCTTGTTTTAGAAGCCAAAAAACAATCCGTTGGAATCAATGAATACTCTTCAGGAAAAGTAACCACGGAAAACAAAGTTGCCATCCAGTATGGTGTTGTGGAAGTGAGAATGAAAGCCCCCGATGTAAAAGACGGGTTATGGCCTGCGGCTTGGCTCTTAGGTATCAATCACAGGGAAGTTGGTTGGCCTTATTGTGGAGAGATTGACATGATGGAAATGGGACATTCGGTCAGTGAAAGACAGGCGGAAGGTTTCTCAGGTTCGCCAAACAATTTTGTACGTGCCAATCTCCTTTGGTATGCCAGTGGCGCTTGTGATACCGATAACCCCACCTGTGCGGCAAGTATCGCCTTTGACAAATACTACACAACCCCATACACTCCCAGTTCAGGGCTCAATAATCGTTATGTTACCTATCGAATGTATTGGAATGAAAGCCAAATTCGCTTGACCGTTGTGGATGGCAATACCGAACATGATCTCTACACCAATCCTTTTCCGATTAGCCCAAAAGAAGAGGCGTTTACAAAGCCCTATTACTTCTTGCTAAACTTGGCCGTAGGAGGAAGTTTTACAGGACTTTATGACACTGACGACATCTCTGCTCCGTTGCCAGGAAAATTATATATCGATTATGTTCGTGTGAAAGAATGGAATGGGCAAGGAAATGTATCCTTCCCAAATGGTTCTGTGATTGCAAATGCAGGGGCAGATATTGTTGCCGAAGACTTGGATCAAGACGGTGTTGAATCCGTAACTATTGATGGTACCTCAAGTTATGGCCCCATAGCATCTTATGAATGGAGTGAAAACGGAATCGTACTTGCGCAAGAGTCAATCGCAGAACTCGCTCTAGCTAGTGGCGTTCATAACTTGCAACTTAAAGTTATTGACAGTCAAGGGAATTCATCTATTGATTATGTCAAAATTGACGTTCGCGAACTCCTTTGGCAAGACAATTTCAATTCTTTTGATTCGGGAATTTGGACACCCGAAATTGGTGACGGCTGTGATCAAGACTTATGTGGTTGGGGGAATCAAGAATTACAATATTATACTGAAGACAATCTTTCGATCGAGTCTATCCCAAACGAGGAAAACAATAGCGCCCTTGTTATTGAAGCAAAAACACAAGAACAAGGCGGATACTCCTATACCTCAGGCCGAGTGAAAACAGAGGGGAATTTGAGCGTCAAATACGGCTTGGTTGAAACTAGAATCAAAGTGCCAGATAATTTATCAACGGGTCTTTGGCCCGCCTTTTGGCTTTTGGGAAATAATCTTTCCGAAGTTGGTTGGCCAAAATCTGGCGAAATTGATATGATGGAAATGGGGTATAAAAAACAAGCACTCTTTGACGAAGGTTTTGAAAACTCTAATGAGGACGAGGTCGTCGGCGGGAATATTATATTCTATTCCGATGATGCGTGTTCAGGAGGAAATGAAAGCTGTGCGGCAAGTATTTCGAATGACAAATACTACACCAAGCCCTATCAAAAAGCAACGACGCTCACCAATCGATTCTTGACGTATCGTATGTATTGGGATCCCAACGAAATTCGATTGACTGTTGTCGATAACGGAGTGGAGTATGATTTTTACACCGGTCCCTTCCCACTCGGTGGAGATGCTGAAGAGTTTCACCTCCCTTTTTTCCTTATAATTAATCTAGCTGTGGGTGGCAACTTTACAGATGCAGCTCAAAACAGTGATGTCACCGCAGAATTGCCTGGTAAGATGCTCATTGATTATGTTAGAGTATTCCGATGGAATGGGTATGGCGAAGTCGGCACAGGAGACGGGATTATAGCCAATGCAGGGCCTGATATCATTCAATGGGATGAAAATGGGGATGGCACAGAACAAGTTTATCTTGACGGTTCAGCTAGCGCACATCACAAGGGTCAAATCACATCTTATTCATGGCTAATAGACGGACAAGTCGTGGGCACGAACCCGTTTATCTCAGTTGAGCTTGCAAGAGGAAGTTATAGTGCTACACTGACCGTAAGTGATGACCAAGGCAATGAATCTACAGATGAGTTGCTCATCACAATTAGCAGTGGCGGATTGGCACCAATTGCCAATGCAGGGCCAGACCAAAGCGTTGAGGATGAAAATGACGATGATCTGGTCAATATTACCTTAGACGGTTCACAGTCAGAAGCTGTTGCCGCTCCTATCGAGACATACACCTGGTCAGAGAACGATGTCCTCTTGGCCGAAGGAGTAAATCCAACCATTGAACTCTCAACGGGCGTTCACACAATCACACTTGAAGTCGCGGATGAAGATGAACAAACCGCTACAGATGATGTGATCATCACTGTCATTGACCCCAACAACGTTTTGCCTACCGCAGATGCTGGAGAAGACCAAACCATCAATGATAATGACGGCGACGATTCCGTAGATGTTTCTTTTGATGGCGCAAACAGCTTCGATACAGATGGTACAATTGAAAGCTATGTGTGGAGAGCAAATGGAGAAGAAATTGCTAGTGAGGTTTCCATTACGCAAAGCTTTTTAACAGGTGTTTACACTATTGAACTCACTGTAACCGATGATGATGGCGGTACGGACTCCGACAGCTTTACGCTTACCGTGGTTGACCCTGACAATAACCCCCCCGTAGCCAACGCTGGTGATGACATTTTTGTTATTGACGAAAATTTAGATGCAGTAGAAGATATTCTCCTCGATGGCTCATTATCTACTGATTCGGACGGCACGATTGCTACCTATCAATGGATAGAAAATGATATCGTCATCGGCACAGAAGAAGAATTAGAAATTACCCTACCCCTAGGAGAACACAACATCACTTTGAAAACCACTGATGACGATGGCGTTTCATCTACGGACGAAATGATTGTCATTGTGAACCAACTACCTGTTGCCGATGCCGGTGAGGAAATACTAGTCAGTGACTCAGACGATAATGGAAGTCATCAAGTGGTATTAGATGCCTCCAATAGTTCTGACTCTGATGGTACACTGTCAGCCTATTCATGGGTGTACGACAATGCAGAAATAGGCACACAACAATCCATTTCCTATGTGTTTGATGTCGGCGTACATATCGCTACGCTAAAAGTTACCGACAACTTCGGATCCACGGCAACGGATATGGTTACCATTTATGTTGCGAGCTTGGACAACACTCCACCAATTGCTAATGCAGGAGAAGACATCGAACAGTATGCAAACATTGGCTCCAACACACTCGCCGTCACTCTTGATGGTACAGCAAGTAATGACGCAGACGGAAACATCCACGTTTATAAGTGGCGTAAGGGTGAAAACGAGATCGGAAGTGGAAGCACACCAACTGTAAATCTAGAGGTCGGGACACATGAGTTACAACTCGAAGTGACCGATAATGAGGGTGCAAAAGATAACGACAACGTATTGGTAACCGTGTTGAGAAAAGTCAATATTGCTCTAGAAAAGCCAGTTACGGTAAGTAGCTCGGAAGCGCAATATTCACCTGAATTGGCAGTAGATGGCGACTATGAAACAAGGTGGGGAAGCTTGTTCCAAGACCCCCAATGGATTGTCATCGATCTAGAAGCACGTTATGCCGTGAATCAGGTTGTTCTTTATTGGGAAGAAGCTTCTGCAAGAGAATATGAAATTCAAGTTTCAGACGACAACAATAACTGGACATCTGTGTACTCTACTTCTTCAGGCAATGGAGAGACCGACAATTTGACACTATCTGGTGTAGGTCGTTTTATTCGAATGCTTGCAACATCCAGAAACACAGAATACGGATATAGTCTCTTTGAGTTTGAGGTGTATGGAGAAGTCACAAGCGGTGGCGACAACAGTGCGCCAACAAGCTTAAGTGCTTCACTTGTATCAACCACCTCGACGACGGCCACGTTTAGCCTCCTTGCAGAGGACGACTCTGGCTATGTCCTTTTTTCCATCGAACAAGGGAATAATGAGCAACTATTTAGTGGTGTTTCCGCAGTAGAATCAACAATAACCTACTCAGGGCTAACTCCTGAAACATCCTATGATTTCAACATCCGAGTAAAAGACAATAGCGGAAATGAGTATCCGGAAATCAAAACCATAACGCTAACCACACCACCCAGTGAGAATAATTCATGTAGTGGCGAGTCAAACGAGGCGAGTGAAGGATCTTTTGACATCGGCTATTCCTACAGTTTTTCGACATCAGGAACAGATGTCACCATAGAATTTCAGCTCCTCGATGAAAAAGATGATCTCGTTGCTTACCTGTGGCAAGAATCACCGTTTTCGGAGTTGGCAATGGAAAACATTGGTGAACGAAAATTTAGAGCAGTTTTAGGAGGTCAAACCGTTGGAAACAACATAAGTTATGCCTGCAAGTTTGCCTTTGCCAATGGCCTGGCGGCGACAAAATATTTTCAATACACTGTTGGTGACGACTGCCTACCGTCCGATGATGACGATGACGATGGGATTTCAAATGATGTCGACCAATGCCCAAACACTCCTGCAGGAGCAAATGTTGATGGATTGGGTTGTGTCATCCCATCGCCAGAAGACAGTGATGGAGACGGCATTTCGAACGATGACGATCAATGTCCAAACACCCCTGCGGGTGCTTCGGTTGATGAAGTAGGTTGTGAGGTGGTCACAACTACAGGAGAGCTGATCGTTTATCCAATCCCAACAACTGGGAATTTAGAGATTTTGATTAAAGGGAATGACAAGATCGTTCGAACATTTATCTTTTCACTTTCAGGCAAAGTTGTAATTGACAAAGCGTTTGTTGTCCCAACCGATCGAATCGTCAAAACAGACATCTCTGCACTCACAAAAGGAATTTATATTCTTTGTGTTGAAGGAAATTCTGTGAGGACCATTCAGAAAATCATTAAAATAGACTCTGCAGAGTAAATCTGTTTATTCTCGATAGCTAAGCTGCAAATTATTAATTCGCATTTGAAAAGTATTATAACATTTTCTATGTAACGTTTGCTTCTCTACACATTAAATGTCATGTTTGCGTTACATTAATAAAAAAACATATTATGGATCAAGCTATAATTATCCCAATTTTTGGAATGCTTGCCGGAATCATCATTTCACTTGCGGTATTTGTCTGGCAATATAAAGAGGAACATGGAAAAAGGGAAACTGTCTTAGAAGTATCTAAAAATTTAAATGATCCAACTAAAGTAGAAGAGTTGTTGACAATATTTGAGGAAAGGAAAAAAGAGCCAATAGATTATAGAAGAAATGGAGTGATTACAATATTTGTTGGTATTGGTTTATACCTTCTTGGTTATTATGCCATTGGAAACATCCTAAAAAGTGCTGGAGCTTTGGTTGGGCTAATTGGCATAGGAACAATGATCGCTGGATACCTCTATCCAAATACTGGCAAAGAATTAACTAATGCTGTTGAAGAATTTGAAAAGAAATAGTTTTGGGTAAAAACCATAAAAAACTTATCAATAATCTAGAACAGCTGAGAAAATCATGTGGTTTAACTCAGCAAGAATTATCTGTAAGAGCGGAAGTGTCAAGGAAGAGTATAAACGCCATTGAAAATGGAGTATATGTTCCCTCTACTGTATTAGCTTTGAAAATATCCAAAACTCTAGATTGTGCCGTGGAAGATTTATTTAAACTGCCTTAGATAAATAACTCCATTTTATACTTATCGTAGCCCCGCCAGGAATCGAACCTGGATCTAAAGTTTAGGAAACTTCTATTCTATCCGTTGAACTACGGGGCTATTGGAGGGCAAATACCCCAAAAAATAAAAAGTGAACCAGTACGAGGTGTGCCGAAAAGGTGTATTCTTTTTCTCGAATCCAGTACTGGACACCCAACTGGATGGGCAAAGCAACCAAAAACCAACCGATGTAATTTGACAGGGGTGCAACATGCTCGGTAAACGTCCAATAGTCGAATATGGGAGCAACCGGCTCAATCACCAAATCGAGTAAGACCATTAAAATCGCACCTGTTACTGCAGCTTTGTACTTGCTATTTGCAAACAGCACTTCTCCCATAGAGCCAGTAATAAAACTCAGCATCACCCAATTGGCGCCGATTAAAATCGGTACACCAAGGATTTTAACCCCGAGGTTTTCCCCATAAGAATACGATCCAAAAATCAACCCATAGTTCACGCCTAATATCTCGACCAGCATCCCAAGGGTAAAAGCCAAAATCGCAGCCCATGCCATGCGCCGATCGGGGTTTTTAAGGTTAACAAACAACAACACAAGCGTAAAAAACAAATTGATGGGGGTGGTTTGTAAAAAAAACTCTCTGTTCCCATAAAGAATTCCCAAGGCACCACTGATATGAAACAACCAAATCATACCCACAGAGATTTGTGTGGTGCGCTCTTTTGGAATTAACAATTGAATCATAGGACGGTGTTGGACACTGTGTTTGTTCCACAAAAATACAGCTTTACACCATGCCAAAAAAAAACCACCATTTGGTGGGCTTTTCTCTCTTGGTTGTTGTTGGTTGGTTTTACTTGATCATTTTAGTTATTGCTTCTTTATCGCCAGCAGAAAGTTTAAGCAGATAAACGCCTTTGGATAGACCGGAAACATCTACGCTAAACGCCGCTTTACGCGGACTAGCTTGTTTCACCAATCGACCGCTTAGGTCATAAATGCGAACAACCTCAATTGACTCCACAGCAGAAATTCTTACGATATCCTTAGCGAGATTTGGATATAATGATAATTCAAAGTCATTAGCCTTTGCAACACTTAACACGTCATCTGAATAAATTATAAAATTCGTCATCGTTACAGCGACATCCTGAGTTTGTACATACATTAATAAAGATCTGTAGGGATGTGTATCTGCAGGATCTGGATTGTAAACAACCTCATAAGTTGCAGCAGGATCTCCTCCTATGACAGTGACAGTTCCCAATTCAGCGTTTGGGTTAACGTCTGGATGCGGTGCATTTTCAACTTTAAACATAATAGTAGCATCAGAATCAGCAGATGCAGTAAAATTTAGTGGATAAATAACAGCATTAGTATTGGCAAACCCAGCCCAAGCTTGCGCAGTAGAAGGAAACGTATAGACGTCATTTTCTAAAGTGGCGCCAGAACTATCAAATGGACTCCAAGTAATAGAAGCAGAGTAAGTTGATTGAGCATTAGAAACCCCGATGGTTAACAATACAATGAGTAAAATGTATAAATCTTTCATAAATTCATTAAGATTTGGTTAAACAAAAATGTGGTGTTTCTACACCACCTCGGGGCTAAAATAGAAAGTGAAATAAGAATCTCCAACACTTTTTATAATGAATATAACTCTCTATATGTTAGATGGTTATGCAATTTATTGACTACAAAATCTTAGAAAAAAATAAGACGAAATGGCGTGAAAATCAAAACTTGGTCCGCGTGCTTTATTCGCCCGTATTGACGAGCTCAGCAACGATTTTGGCAGACAGCAAACACAAGGGAATTCCGCCCCCCGGATGTACACTTCCACCACAAAAATAAAGCCCCTCTATTTGACGTGAAAAGTTTGGATGACGCAAAAAGGCCGCCATACGGTCATTACTGGCTGCGCCATACAAAGCCCCTGTAAAGGATGCGGTCTTTTCCGCAATCATGGGAGGGGTTACTACAAACTCCTCTTCAATACAATTGTCCAGATTTAACTTCAAATTCCGATTGAGTTTGTCCAATACCCGTCTCCGCAATTCTTGCGAAAGCGCACCCCAGTCCTGACCAACATCGTGGGGCGCATTGATCATCACAAACCAGTTTTCCTTACCCACTGGAGCATCGCCTTGCACGTCTTTGGCCGTGATATTGACATAGACCGTGGGGTCATCAGCAAGGGTTTTGTCTGTAAATAGCCCATCAAATTCTGCCTTGTAGTCCTCACTAAAAAAGATGTTGTGCAAATCCAACTCAGGAAAAGACCGATTGATTCCCCAGTAAAAAATCACTGCCGAGCTCGATCGTTCTTGCCGAAGACTTTTTTCTGGCGCTTTTTGCGCTGGCATCAAGTGCCGATATGTGGGCACGATATCCATATTGGACACCACCACATCGGCGTTGTGCATTGTGCCATTCGTCTGGATTCCGACCGCCGTTTTGCCCTCCACGATGATTTCATCAACGGCTGATTTGTAGTGGAACTGCACCCCTTTTCTCTCTGCTAAAGCAATCAAACTATTTGTAATCTCAACCATCCCTTTTTCAGGAACAAAAGTGCCATAATGCTGCTCAAGGTGTTGAATGAGAGTCATCATACCGGGTGTTTGATAGGGGTTTGAGCCGTTATAGGTCGCAAAGCGATCGTAGAACTGCACCAAATGTGGTTCTTTCAATCGGCGGGTGTTGACCTTGTGAAGGGTGGTATCAAGTTCGTAGGAAAACAAGTGGAAAATGCCTTCTAGGGTAGCTTTGTTGAGGTAGGTTCGCCATTTGTGTAAGGATTGCTCTAAAAAAATGGATACCGTTCGATTGTATTTTTTTTCGGCTCGGGCAAGATAATCTTGCAGTTGGTGTTTTGGCACGCCTAATTTGTGGTCAACTTCTTCCAAAAACCGATCGGTATCGCCATAGGCATGGAGTCGAACGCCATCTTCCCAGTAATATTTACACCCAATCTCTTTGCGTTTGTACTGAAAATGATCACGTGGATTTTCACCAGCCAATTCAAAAAGCTCATCGACAAAATGCGGCATGGTAAACAAGGAAGGACCAAAATCAAATCGGTAATCCCCCAGCGAAAAGGAAGATAATTTTCCCCCTGCATATTCATTTTTTTCAAAAACGGAAACTGCAAACCCCTGACAAGCCAACCGAATCGATGTGGCAATGCCTGCGATACCCGAGCCAATAACGATTGCTTGTTTACTCATATCAAAGGAGTTTTTTCTTCGTTCAATACCTCAAAACGATTAAACATATCTTCTTTATACCATTTGCGCTCTCTTGTCTTTTTGACAATCGAAGCGTGTGCCTGTGACACATAGGCAAAAGTACGAATCGCTTCTGCGCTTTCCCATACGCTAAAGGTCGCTTGTTGCACAAAAGGCCATTCGCCGATCCCTTTAAAAAACCCAACCCCTTTGGCTTCTTTTATCGCCTGTGATGCCTGCGGGACATGCCGCCAAAAATCAATCAACCGTGAAGGGTTGAGTGTGGCACGGGTAATAACGCCAATGAGTTT
>JABHGH010000081.1 GCA_018672145.1 Flavobacteriaceae bacterium | reverse complement strand
ATTTTACAAAAACTAATCCAAAACTTACATGATAAAACAAAGAATATTAATTACTGGAGCGTTAGGCCAATTAGGAGTTTCCCTAATTAGAGTTTTATCAAAACGGTCAGACACCTATATATTAGCTACAGACATCAATGCACCCAAAGAGGAAATAGACGTGGATTTTGAATGTGTGAATGCATTGGATACAAACCGATTAGAGGAACTGATTGTTCAACAAAAAATTGATTGTATTTATCATTTAGCAGCAATTTTATCTGCCAAAGGAGAAAAAAACCCTTTTCAATCTTGGCATGTTAATGTTAACTCTTTTCAAGTGACCGTAGAGTTGGCAATAAAGCATAAAGTTCAGCGTGTATTTTGGCCTAGTTCAATAGCGGTATATGGAGAAGATAAAAATCCAATCAATGCCCCACAACAGGTAGATATGAATCCACTAACGATGTATGGCGTATCCAAGCTCGCATGTGAAAAATTGATGATCTATTATCACCAAAAATTCAATTTGGATATTCGCTCTCTTCGTTTACCTGGGGTCTTGTCTTCTGACCCTGCCGGAGGAGGAACAACTGACTATGCTGTGGAGATGGTGCAAGCTGTTAAAAATGGAAAGGATTATACTTGTTTTTTAGCGCCACAAACTGAATTACCAATGATTTATATTGATGATGTGGTTATTGCAATCGAACAATTGATGGAGTCAAATTTATCTAATCAGGAGCGTGCACATTCCTATAACATTATGGGATTTAGTCTTACCCCTGCGATGCTAGAAAGTCAATTGCATAAAATGGGTTATCCCGCAGAGGTCCATTATGCCCCTGATTATCGCCAACAAATTGCTGAGTCATGGCCAAGAACAATTCAAGATCAATTTGCTAGGGATCACTGGGGATGGGCCCCACAATTTGATTTGGAAAAGAGCATTAAGCAGATGACTCCTTAGAGTTTTTTGCGTAGTCTAGCAACGGGTGCGCCAATAATATCTCTATACTTTGCAACGGTCCGACGGGCAACAGGATATCCTTTTTGATGAAGTGCTTCTTTGAGTTGTTCGTCTGTTAATGGGTTTGACTTGTCCTCAGTGTTTATAATGTCTTCAAGTTCTTTTCGAATTTCGATAGAAGACACATCTTCTCCTTCGCTATTAGTCACGCCTTCAGAAAAGAAAGATTTGATGAGGCGTGTTCCATAAGGCGTTTCTACATATTTACTATTTGCCACCCTAGAAACCGTAGAAATATCCATTTGAATAATCGAAGCAATATCACGCAGCACCATTGGTCTTATTTTTTGCTCATCACCTGTTAAGAAGAACTCTTTTTGATAATTAAGGATGGCATTCATGGTAATCAGTAATGTATGGTTTCTTTGTTTAACAGCATCGATAAACCATTTGGCAGCATCTAATTTTTGTTTGATAAAAAGCACGGCTTCTTGCTGTGCCTTATTTTTTACTTTAGACTCTTTGTAGCCAGCCATCATGTTTTTGTAGGAAGAAGAAACATGTAGCTCAGGCGCATTCCTTCCATTGAGTTTTAATTGCAACTCATCCTCTACAATGAGGATTGTGAAGTCGGGGGTAATATGGCTATTGATTTTGGTAGAGGAAGCATAAGAAGCACCAGGCTTTGGGTTCAATTTTTCGATCTCTTTGATAGCTTCTTTTAGTTGCTCTTCATCGATTTGAAGTGCACTCATGAGTTTGCTAAAATGTTTTTTGGAAAAGGAAGTAAAGTGGGATGTTATCATTTCATTGGCGATGACAACGCTAGAAGTTTGCTCTTTTCGTTGCAATTGCAACATCAAACAGTCTTGCAAATCAAGAGCACCCACTCCTGCTGGATCGAGCTGCTGTACCAACCCCAATACCTTGCGAACTTCGAATTCGTCCACGAATAGGTTTTCAGTAAAGGCAAGATCATCAACAATGTCCAGTAGAGTTCGTCGTATGTAGCCCGTTTCATCAATACTTCCAACCAAAAATCGAGCAATCTGACTCTCTTTTTCATCGATAGTAAACGTTCGCATTTGATCCATCAGAAATTGGGTAAAACTAACTCCTGAGGCATAAGGAATTTGTTTATCATCATCATCTGGGCTATAGTTATTTGCACTGAGACGATAGGATGGGATTTCATCATCACTCAAATATTCATCGATATTGATGTCATCGGCATCAATCACATCGCGCTCTTCTTCTTGCTGAAAGTCGGGATCCTCATTTTCTGCGCCTTCTTTCCCGGCTTCAAGTGCAGGATTTTCTTCGAGTTCACGTTGGAGTTTTTGCTCAAAGGATAGCGTGGGTAACTGAATCAGTTTCATCAACTGAATCTGCTGGGGGGATAGCTTTTGCGAGAGCTTAAGATGAAGATCTTGTTTGAGCATAAGAGCTTTCAGTTATCAACATTAAAGGTACAAAAACTTGTGATTAGACAAAGAGTGCTTTAGAAGGAGGCATTCTGTGGGGTTCGCGGAAAAGGAATAACATCACGAATATTAGACATTCCTGTTGCAAACTGCACCAAACGTTCAAACCCGAGGCCAAAGCCCGCATGAGGTGCTGTTCCAAATCGGCGAAGATCCATGTACCAGTCGAGTTCTTCGGCATCGATCTGCATATCAGCAATACGTTTTTTCAGAACTTCTAGTCGTTCTTCACGCTGGGCGCCACCAACGATTTCACCAATTCCTGGAAAGAGTACATCCATCGCACGAACGGTTTTCCCATCGTCATTTAATCGCATATAAAAGGCCTTGATACTCGCTGGATAATCAAACAAAATGACAGGACACTTGAAATGTTTTTCAACCAGATATCGTTCGTGTTCGCTTTGCAGGTCAACACCCCAAGCATCTATAGGATATTTGAACTTTTTCTTTTTGTTGGGTTTTGAATTGCGTAATATTTCAAAGGCTTCTGTATAGGATAATCGAATAAATTGGTTGTCTAAAATAAAATTGATTTGTTCGAGAAGCCCCATGGACCTACGCTCCAATTGTGGTTTTGTTTTTTCTTCATTGGCAAGTCGTTGATCCAAGAAATCCAAATCGTTTTTGCAGTGCTCCATCACATAACGAAGGACGTGTTTTATAAAGTCCTCAGCCAAATCCATATTCTGGTCAAGGTTAAAAAAGGCAACTTCAGGCTCAATCATCCAAAACTCTGCCAAATGGCGAGATGTATTGGAGTTTTCTGCTCGAAACGTCGGCCCAAAAGTATACACTTTGCCCAAGCCCATGGCGTAGGTTTCTGCTTCCAATTGCCCTGAGACAGTAAGGTTGGTCTCTTTCCCGAAAAAGTCTTGTGAAAAGTCAACTTCACCATCTTTATTTTGAGGAGGATTTTTGGGATCCAATGCACTCACACGAAACATTTCACCTGCCCCTTCAGCATCGCTGCCAGTGATGATAGGCGTGTGTACATAATAAAAACCTTCTTCACGAAAATATTTGTGAACGGCGAAAGATAGCGCAGAACGCACACGCATCACAGCAGAAAATGTCGAAGTACGCACACGCAAATGAGCATTTTCACGTAAAAATTCAAAGGAGTGTTTTTTTGGTTGAATGGGGTATAGCTCTGGATTAGAATCTCCGAGCACCTCAATATTACTTACTTGGACTTCATATTTTTGACCTTTCCCCTGGCTTTTAACCAGTGTGCCTTGGATACGCAAAGCGGCACCAGTCGTAACTCTTTTCAGGAGGTCTTCTTCGGTTTGTTCAAAGTCAACAACACATTGTATATTTTCGAGTGTAGAGCCGTCGTTAAGTGCGATGAAACGATTGGCACGAAAGGTACGTACCCAACCGTGAAGCACAATTTCTTGTAGCAGGTACGATCCAGTAAATATATCGTGAATGCTCTGTGTGTTCATGGATTTATTTTTCAAAGGTAAATATACTTCATTTTACAAGGATTAAGCGCATGCTATACCTCATCGTCTGTAAGGAGATCAATACGTGGCTCTTTCAAGGTTCTTTTGTTGGCAATGCTTTCCTCCAGTGATAAAAGTAAGGAGGGTAACAAAATGAGATTGGCCAACATCGCAAAAAGAAGGGTGGCAGAAACCAATCCGCCGAGAGCGACTGTTCCACCATAACTTGAAATCATAAAGACAGAAAACCCAAAAAACAACACAATAGAGGTGTAAAACATACTGACTCCTGTTTCCCGAAGTGCCAAGTAAACAGATTTTTTAATTTTCCATTTGTTTGTCTCGAGTTCCTGGCGGTATTTCACCAAAAAGTGGATAGTGTCATCGACCGATATTCCAAATGCGACACTAAAAACAAGAATTGTCGAGGGCTTGATGGGGATTCCTAAAAAGCCCATCATGCCAGCAGTGAGTATTAACGGAATGATATTGGGAATAAGCGAAATAAGGATCATGCGAAAGGACCGAAAGGTATAAGCCATAAACAGTGCAATCAAAAAGATTGCCAAGGAAAGTGAAACCACCAAATTACGCACCAAAAAGCGTGTTCCTTTAAGATAACCAAGCGCTTTCCCTGTGAGTTGGGTATCATATTTTTCTTCAGGAAAAAGCCGTGCAATGGTTTGTAGTAGGTCGCTTTCGATTTCTTCCATGCGCTCTGTATTGACATCTTTCAACATTGTAGACAGTCGAATGTATTGCCCTGTGCTATCGATCAAGCTTTCGGCAATTCCTCCGCCTGACAAACTGTTTTTTACATACGAGCCAATGAATGAATACTCTTGACGAGTAGGCATTTTAAAGTAAAGCGGGTTTCCGTTGTAATAGGTCTGCTTGCTATATTTAGCGATATGGGCAATAGACAACGGTTCCGATAGCTCAGGAACGCCACGAACATAGGTCGCTAATTTTTCGATTCTATTGAGAGTCGAAAGTTGTGTCGCCCCATTTTTTCTTCGAGTATCAATCATGACTTCAATTGGCATGACCCCACTCATCTGATCTTCAAAAAAGCGAATATCTTTAAAAAAACTTGCCTTTTTGGGTAGGTCGTCAATAATGGTTCCCGAAAGTTTGATTTGATAGATTCCAATAATACTCATCATAAGAGCGATTACTGAAACAAAGTAGACCGAGATTCGCTTGTGACGCACCACACGCTCCATCCAATTAATGAAGCCGTTCATCCATGTACGATTCAAATGAGCCAAATGCTTTTGCTTTGGTAAACTCATGTAGCTGTAAATGATTGGAATGACAAACAATGATAAGATAAAAATAAGCATGATGTTGATTGATGCAACCAAACCAAACTCGATAAGAAGTTTACTACTTGTTAAGGTAAAGGTCGCAAACCCCAACGCTGTGGTCATATTTGTCATTAGGGTAGCGTTTCCAATTTTAGTAATCACACGCTGTAAAGAACGTGCTTGATTCCCATGTTTTTGGACTTCTTGCTGGTATTTGTTTATGAGAAAAATACAGTTTGGAACCCCAATCACAATCACAATGGGGGGAATAAGTGCTGTGAGTACCGTAATTTCAAATCCGAGTAGCCCCAAGATTCCAAATGCCCACATCACTCCAATCATGACAACGACCATGGAGATAAAAGTGGCACGATAGGAACGGAAAAACAAGAAAAAAATGAGGGTGGTCACCAAGCCCGCTGCGATGACAAACATTCGAATTTCACTCAATATGGTTCCCGCATTGATTGTGCGGATGTATGGCATGCCCGAAACACGAACATCAAAGCCCGTATTGTCTTCAAAATTTTGAATTTTAGGGATCAGCTGATTTTGCACAAAGAGTTCTCTATTTCTGCTATTGACCACTTCTTTTTTAAGGACAATCAGTGTTTGAAAGACTTCGGTTTTGGGGTTGATAAGAATACCATGTAAAAAAGGGGATTTGACAAGGAGCTGTTCGCGAAGCAAATCGACCTCTTTTTGGTTTTTAGCGTTTTGATAGGGAATATTTTGTGTCCCAAAATTTTGTTGATTGGTGTTTTTCGTGAGCTGTTTTAAATTTCCAATTCCTGAGACCGAGGAAACGGCTTCAAGTCCCTCAAATGATTTGGTGAGCTCACCCCATTGTCGTATTCCGTCAACGGTAAATAGTGTTGAGTCTTGAATGGCTAATACAATGAGATTTCCTTCGTCTCCAAAGCGATCTACAAAAGATTGGTACTGGACATTAAAAGGGTGATTGTCTGGAAGTAAACTAGCTTCGGTAAAGCTAAAACGTATGTTTTTCCACTGCATTCCCAAAAAAATGGTGGTGGCTACTATCAGTAATATGCAAAAAATTCTATTTCGAAGGATTAATGAAGCAACTGTGCTCCAAAATCGAGTGGTAACCCATTTTATCATAGCAATATGCGAACAACAGTACTATTAAACTGTCATTATTTCGTCTTCTTTTGAGGTGTATTTTTCGTCAACTTTTTTGATGTAGCCGTCGGTCATGGTCTGCACATCGACTTCAGCATTTCCCAATTGGTCTTCTGAGAGAGCTATTTTTTTTAATTCATTATTTGCGTCTTTACGAGAACTTCGAATCCCAACCTTTGCATTTTCCGCTTCCGATTTTGCAAGTTTCACCAAATCCTTTCGTCTTTCCTCTGTCAGTGGTGGAATATTAATAATCACCGACTCACCATTGTTTGACGGGTTAAAACCAAGGTTGGCAACAAGTATTGCCTTCTCAATATCAGGAATTTGTGTTTTGTCCCATGGTTGTACAGAAAGGGTTTGTGCGTCGGGGGTGTTAATGTTTGCGACTTGACTCAGTGGCGTTTGCGCACCATAATATTCGATTTTAACTGATGACAGCATCGCTGGATTTGCTTTGCCAGCACGGATATTGACAAAAGCTTTGTCGAGGTGGTCAAGTGATTTTTCCATTGCCTCTTTGGCAATGTCCATGATAAATGTTATTTCTTCCATAAAATCTAATTTACGGTTGTTCCGATTTTTTTTCCTTGGACAACTTGCTCCAAGTTTCCAACTGTATTCATGTCAAACACGACAATGGGGAGGTCGTTTTCTTGACTCAATGTAAAGGCAGTAGTGTCCATCACCTTAAGTCCTTTTTGGAGAACATCTTTAAAGCTAATAGAATCAAATTTTATAGCACCTTCATTTTTTTCTGGGTCAGCATCATAAATTCCGTCCACTCTCGTCCCTTTCAAGATCACATCCGCATCGACTTCAATTGCACGAAGAACAGCCGCAGAGTCTGTAGTGAAAAATGGATTTCCAGTGCCTGCACCAAAAATGACTACACGCCCTTTTTCCAAATGGCGCACTGCACGTCTTTTGATGTAAGGCTCTGCAATTGCCTCAATTTTGATTGCTGTTTGTAATCGTGTTTGCACATCGGCGTCTTCTAAAGCGCTTTGCAAAGCAAGCCCATTGATGACAGTTGCCAACATACCCATATAGTCGCCTTGTACCCGATCCATGCCATTGCTTGCTCCTGCCACTCCACGAAAAATATTGCCACCTCCAATGACGATAGCAACTTCAACTCCTTGGTCAACAACGGTTTTAATTTCGTTTGCGTAATTCGCCAAACGTTCGGGGTCAATCCCATGCGAGCGATCGCCCATGAGGGCTTCGCCACTGAGTTTTAAAAGAATACGTTTGTATTGCATGGGTAGTGTTTGTGCAAATATAACCAAAAACCTCCTTGATATCATCCCAAAAAAAACCTCGAAGAATCGAGGTTTTTTTAAAGTTGTTTTTTTGAATTTACACCAACGCCAAGCGTTTAAATCCAGTGACTGTCAATCCGGCATCGACTGATTTTACATAGTCCGCAACGCTTTGTTTACTGTCTTTGATATACGCTTGATTGACAAGGGTATTATCTTTAAAAAAGCGTTTTAGCTTTCCTTT
>JABHGH010000064.1 GCA_018672145.1 Flavobacteriaceae bacterium | reverse complement strand
TTATGGAGGATTAATCCAAATTTCTCTGGGCTATACTCCTGTAAAAGGTAGGTTGCATACGCGTTACGCACCCGTGCGCCGGTCGTCAGCGGAAAAGCAAGCTTTTCCCTGTTACCCCTCGACTTGCATGTGTTAGGCCTGCCGCTAGCGTTCATCCTGAGCCAGGATCAAACTCTTCATTGTCAATTTTTAATAATGTTGACAACCAAATTGATTCGAGTACTCATGATGGTTCTACTTAATTTCGTTTCAAGTTGCCGAAGCAACTTAAATACGCGCTGTCATTCTCAATAAGTCAATGAACTTCTAAATTCGTTTTACTTTCATTTTTCTGAAAGCGGTTGCAAATTTACGCTTCTTTTAGATTCCTGCAAGGATTTAAAACTTTTTTTTTAAATCTTTTTAAAAACGCTAAATGTTGCGTTGAATGCGGCTGCAAATATAGACCTCTTATTGATCCTAACAACTATTTTTAGAATTAAATTTTATAGGTATTCAAAATAGTTTTTTAAATAGAATGTAACTGATTGAAAATTAGTACAGTAGACAGGTTACTTTCTTGTGCTTTTTTGATGGTCAATTTTTCTTTCAACCCCAGAACGAACCAAGATGTCCTCAATCCAAAGATCTTCTTTTACATGTTGCGGGTCAAATTCTGCCTTTAAATCAATATCAAATAGCTTCGCAGTGAGTTGGTAAACCATCGCCCGCCATCCATTTCGATAGGTCTTAATAAGCGAATGAGTAGTGATATCCGTTTCCCTATGAATAAGTTTAACCAAAATCTGACCCTCACTACGTGTTAATTTTTTGAGTTCTTCTGAAAATTCACCCTCTATATATTTTTCTATCATTTTGGTGTACCTCTTTTTTTTGCGCTTCCCTTTAATGAGATCTAATCGTGCCTTAAGTGTTGTAAACCGATCAGAGGCTAAGGTTGCGTACGGATATACCTTTAATGTTCGGCGTTTTAAAATTGCATATTCTCGCATCTCTTCATACGAATTGAGCTTGATTGGCCTGTACACAACTACCTCATCCAAACCAATATATGGCTGTGGCGTATTGATTCCTGGTAATATAACCATCATCTCATCTTCCTGTTGTGACCAACAAGACAACGAAAACAACAATATGAATAGATTTAAATATTTCACTTTCCAAAAATAAAAAATGCATTCATACTTCTATTGAATGTTGTATTTTTGTTGAAAACATATTAATTATGAAGAAATCATCTGTGCTCAATAAAAAATCCATGAGCTTTTTAGAGAATTACCTCAATAACCCGTCCCCTACTGGCTATGAATGGGAAGGACAAAAGATTTGGATGAATTATTTGAAGCCATATGTAGATTCCTTTATCACGGACACCTATGGTACCGCTGTGGGCGTCATTAATCCTGATGCTCCCTTTAAGGTTGTCATCGAAGCACATTCTGATGAGATTTCGTGGTACGTCAACTATATTACTGAAAATGGGCTCATTCATGTGATTCGCAATGGTGGTTCTGATCACATGATTGCTCCGTCCAAATGGGTAGACATTCACACAAAGAAAGGCGTTGTTAAAGGAGTATTTGGCTGGCCTGCCATTCACACCCGTATGGCTGGTAAAGAAGAGACTCCTAAACTTGAAAACATTACCATTGATGTGGGCGCCAAAGACAAGAAGGAAGTTGAAAAAATGGGCGTTCATGTGGGTTGTGTGATTACCTATCCAGACGCATTTCACGTATTAAACAAAGATAAGTTTGTCTGTCGCGCTCTAGATAATCGTATTGGTGGATTTATGATCGCAGAAGTAGGGCGACTCCTCCATGAAAACAAAGTCAAGCTTCCATTTGGCTTATATATTACAAACTCAGTCCAAGAGGAGATCGGATTGCGTGGTGCAGAAATGATTACGCAGCGAATCAAACCAAATGTGGCGATTGTTACCGATGTATGTCATGACACCTCTACTCCAATGATCGACAAAAAGAAACAAGGGGACAATGCTCTCGGCTTAGGTCCAGTGATTTCATATGCGCCTGCAATTCAACAAAAACTTCGCGATCTTATCATAGAGACTGCTGAAAAGAATGAGATTCCATTCCAAAGACATGCTTCTTCACGCTATACAGGGACAGACACAGATGCCTTTGCCTACAGCAATGGTGGAGTTCCTTCTGCTTTGATCTCATTGCCCTTACGCTACATGCATACCACTGTTGAAACTGTACATAAAAAGGACGTAGAAAACGTTATCCGTTTGATTTACAAAAGTGTTCAAATGATTAAAAATGGGGAAACGTTTAGTTATTTTGACGCTTAATCTCTTCAACCACTTCAGGGTTTAATAAGGTAGAAACATCGCCCAATTGATCGTATTCACCTGCTGCTAGCTTACGAAGTATGCGACGCATGATTTTACCACTTCGTGTTTTAGGAAGTCCACTAACTACTTGGACGCGGTCTGGTTTAGCGATTGGCCCTATGGTTTTTGACACAAGAGCGCGTAACTCATTTTTTAATATTACAATGTCATCTGCTGTGGTGCGAGCAATGACAAATGCCTGTAATGCATTCCCTTTAACATCGTGTGGAAAGCCAACAACTGCACTTTCTACAACATTAGGGTGTTCGTTAAGTGCGTTTTCAATAGGTGCCGTTCCTAAGTTATGTCCAGATACGATCACCACATCATCAATACGTCCAGTGATGCGATAGTTCCCTTCTGCATCTCTAAGGGCGCCATCACCAGGATAGTAATAGCCAGGATATGCGCTGAAATAGACTTGTCTGTAGCGCTCATGGTCACCATAAATTGTTCTTGCAATGGATGGCCAAGGTTGTTTGATCGCTAAGATCCCCTCATTTTCCCCTTCAAGTTCATTGCCTTCATTGTCCAGCAAAGCTGCTTGAATGCCTGGCATGGGAAGTGTAGCATAGGTTGGCTTCTGTGGAGTCACTCCAGCTAGGGAGCTAATTAAGATTCCACCCGTTTCTGTTTGCCACCAGGTATCTACTATGGGACATTTATGTTTACCAATGTTTTTATCGTACCAGTGCCACGCTTCATCGTTTATGGGTTCACCAACTGAACCAAGCACCTTAAGTGACGATAAATCATGCTTTTCAACCAAGGAAGTTGGATGTTTTTGCAGGGCACGAATAGCTGTTGGAGCAGTATAAAATTGATTAACCTTGTGTTTGGCACAAACCTCCCAAAAACGATCATAATCTGGATACGAAGGGACACCTTCAAACATCATAGAGGTTGCGCCATTCGCTAGCGGTCCATAAATAATATAAGAATGACCAGTAATCCAACCAATATCTGCCGTACACCAATAAACATCATTGTCAGTATATTGAAATACATTTTTAAATGTGTAGGCCGTATAAACCATATACCCTCCACAGCTGTGTACCAATCCTTTGGGTTTTCCTGTAGAACCAGAAGTGTAAAGAACAAATAAAGGGTCTTCACTATCCATTTCGGTTGCTGGGCAATCACTTCCAACCTTCTCAATTTCTTCGTGCCACCATTTGTCAATCGGATTCCATGCAACATTTTGGTTTGTTCGTTGAAATACGATACAACAGTTAACAGATGGGCAAGACAGCAATGCTTCATCAGCAATTTCCTTAAGGGCTATTGTTTTTGCTCCGCGATATCCTCCGTCAGATGTTAGAAGCATGTTGCAGGACGCGTCGTTCATTCGAGCCGACAAAGCTTTCACCGAAAAACCTGCAAATACTACCGAATGAATTGCTCCTATGCGAGCACAGGCAAGTACTGAGATAGCCAATTCAGGAACCATTGGCATGTAAATACAAATGCGGTCTCCTTTTTTTGCTCCGTTAGCTATAAGCATGTTTGCTGTTTGACAAACACGCTGATGGAGTTCTTTGTAACTAATATGCTGCGAGGGCTCATCAGGATTGTTCGGCTCAAACAATATTGCTGTTTTATCGGGCTGAGTGCTGAGATGTCGATCTAGGCAGTTTTCAGTGATATTCAGCTTCCCTTCTAAAAACCATTTAACCTCAGGCTTTAAAAAGTCGTAGTCAAGCACCTTTGTCCAAGGTTTCTTCCATTGAAATTGTTGAGCGATTTTGCCCCAAAATTCTTCAGGTTTTTTTTGAGCTATAGTAGAAGCGTCTTTGAATTCAGTTAAAGAAGTGGACATATTTTTTTTAAATTCCTAAATTACATTATTAATATCAGATGTCACAAAAACACAATGACAACTCCAACCCCAATAAGCAAGATACAAAAAAACTGGTTTACTCTTTTTTCATAGCGATTAACTATAATCATAAACTGCCGACGAGAAACAAATATTGCTACCAAAGAAAACCATATGATCGTTGAAATCACCAAGATTATACTAATCAAAGTCAGTGTTTCTGATGAAACCGAAGGGTTGAGTACAGTCGAAAACAAACTCAGAAAAAACAAAGTTGCTTTAGGGTTGAGTACATTGGTTAGAAAACCTATACGAACTGCTTTCCATTTTGATATTTTCCTTTTTGCTTTGGTGGAGTCATTAGAAATCGCAATGTTCTGTGACCGTAGTGATTGAACTCCAATAAAAACCAAATACGAAGCACCCGCATATTGAATCAGGGAGAACACAACCTCATTATTAGAAATCAACCATGTAAGCCCAAACACAGCATAGCTTATGTGAACTCCAATCCCTAAACCAAATCCAACAGCAGTGAATATTCCAGTTTTCCGATTGTAAAGCATCGTGTTTCTACAAGCAATCACAAAGTCGGGTCCAGGGCTAACCAGTGCAACAGAGTGGATCAACACCACCGTTAGTATAAGTCCTAGGTCCAACATTTTACAATACTTTTAATCAATAGAAAAACCATATGAGCAATTAAACCATTGGAGGTTTGAATCACCTCTTCTGAGGAAACGAAGCGGTTTAAAAGGCTTATTACAAAAAGCTGCAAGAATTGAAAATTACATCATTATCAACACGGCTGATCCACTTTAAAAACGCATGTTAACTTACAAAAATTGACATAAAACATCCTCCTAGAAAGGAAAATATATTTCATTCAAAAAGAGAAGTCCTAAACTTTTCGAGCTGCGCAGTAGATAAAAAGAGAAAGAACTGCTCCTAACACACTCCCAATAATTGACATTTCGTCTAAACCATAAGCATAATTTCCTAAGAAAGAGCCTATAATGGATGTAAGGTAAAAAGTAAAAAGATTGGTGTGAGAGATTCGGTTGGCTAGGAATCCGACAAGGACACCAATAACAAGAGTTATTATGTAATTCATAATTTTAAGATTTGGGTTAACTATGTAAAGATATGAAAATAAAAACACTACCGCACTAACGCCTCAAGGATACGCTTTACTGCTAAAGGTCCTTCGTAAACAAATCCAGTATAGAGTTGGACAAGTGAAGCGCCAGCCTCTAGTTTTTCTATTGCATCTTCTGGGGTGTGA
>JABHGH010000078.1 GCA_018672145.1 Flavobacteriaceae bacterium | reverse complement strand
GAGTGTATGAGTGATTTTGACAAGGTTGGTTGCTCTGCGCCCGTGGCTACAATAACGATATCTGCTTTACGAATTTCGACGGGCAAATCGGCGTAGTCTTTGACAATGAGTTTAAACTTTCCTGCCATTTTTTCGGCACGCTCTCGGGTGCGATTTATCAGTACAATATGATCGTTTTGGGTATGTTTGACGAGATTCTCACAAGTATTTCGCCCAATTTTACCCATCCCAAACAGCAAGATGTTTTTTTGGTCTGCATTTTCAATATGATCCAAAATATAACGAACAGAGGCAAAGGAAACCGATGTGGATCCTGATGAAATTTTGGTTTCGTTTTTGATGCGTTTGCTGGCTTGAATCACAGAGTTGAACAACCGTTCAAATAATGGGTCGAGCAACCCATTTTCTTTGGAACGTATAAAGCTCTTTTTGAGTTGTGCGATGATTTCAAAATCGCCTAAAATTTGCGAATCCAAACCTGTGCCAACACGAAACAACTGCAACAAAGCATTCTCATTTTGTAGCACATAGCCTATTTGGTCGAAAGCGTTGCGATTTCCATGTGAAAAACTACAGAGTAAGTCAATGAGCATATTAACATCTGCGCCGTGTGCATAGATTTCTGTGCGATTGCAAGTAGAGTGAACGGTTATCGATCGAATATGTTGCTCTTTGGCCTTTTCGAGAAGTTGCTGTTGGGCTTTAAGGGAAAGGCTAAATTTCCCCCGTGAAGCGACATCAGCTTTTTTATAGCTAACTCCTATGCACGATAACGAAAGTTGTTCGATCAACTATTGAATTGTTTCTTTGATGACACAAAACTATTTTGCCTCCCAACAAAAAAATAACGCTAAAAGTACTTTTAATAACGCTTTGAGGGTCGAAACAGGCCTATATCTTAGATTCAATATAAATAAGCTATTTTTGCAGGAATCGCACACCAAAAAATAACGCTATGAGTATTGAACAACCCAATCAAATTGAGAACGGGTTTTGGGTCTTGCAGTACGACAACACCACCAAAGAAGAACAGCAAGTCACTCGAGAGGTTGATGTGAACTGTATTCAGTTTCATTTTTGTTTTAAAGGGAAGGCGAGTTTTTTCTTTAACAATGGCACCTACACCCTCCCCTTGGCCGACGAACACGTGTTATTGCTTTACAATCCGCAGCGCAGCTTGCCCATGCAAGCAACCATCGCGCCTGGCACCAAGATGATTAGCGTGTTGATTTCCATTCAGAAATTTCATGGTTTGTTCTCGCATGAGGCTGAAACAATTGCATTTCTCAACGAGGACAACATTAACAAAAAATACTATCAAGACCAGATCATTAGTCCGGCAATGGCAGTGATTTTGAGTCAAATGTTACAGCACGAATCCGATGTATTGATGGGACGTTTATACCTTAAAGCGAAGGTCTATGAGCTGTTTAGCTTGTATTTCAATCCGGAAAAGAAATCGGATATCGCGCAGTGTCCTTTTTTGGCTGATGAGGAGAATGTGCGCAAAATCCATCAGGCGAAGCAAATTGTGGTTGAACACATGTCAGAGCCACCGAGTTTACAACACCTTGCCGATGAAGTTGGGCTGAGTTTGAAGCGTTTAAAAGACGGATTTAAACAGCTTTACGGCGCGCCGGTTTATCAGTTTTTACTGGATCACAAAATGGAAACCGCACGAAAAATGCTCAGTATGGGAACGCAAAACGTTAATGAAGTGGGTTTAAAATTGGGGTATAGCACATCGAGTCATTTTATTGCGGCATTTAAAAAGAAGTACGGAACGACCCCCAAAAAATACATTATGTCATTATCTTCGTAAAAAAAAAGCGATGAAAGGAGTTCTGCTCGTTAACTTGGGGTCTCCCGATAGCCCTGAGCCAAAAGACGTCAAACCCTATTTGGGTGAATTTTTAATGGATGAGCGTGTAATTGACGTTCCCAAATGGTTGCGTACGATTTTGGTGAAAGGGATTATATTAAATACTCGTCCAAAAAAATCAGCAAAAGCATACAAGAAAATATGGTGGGACGAAGGCTCACCTTTGATTGTTCTATCCGAGCGTTTGCAGCTTAAAGTACAAGAAAACACCTCAGTGCCAATTGCGCTAGCGATGCGTTATGGAAAGCCGAGTATTGCCACAGGTTTGGCCGAGCTTCACAGCAAAGGGGTTGATGAGGTTCTTTTGGCGCCGCTCTACCCACAGCACGCCATGGCGACAACCGAAACCATTATTGTTTTGGCCGAGCAAATTCGCAGAAAAGTATATCCCGACATGGTGTTCACCCATTTACCAGCGTTTTATAATCATCCCGACTACACACGGGTTTTGTCCCAATCTATACAAGAATTTTTACAAGATAAAAATTGGGAGCACCTTTTGTTTTCTTATCACGGGATTCCGGAACGCCATCTTCGTAAAACAGACATCACCAAATCACACTGTAAGGTTGACAAATCGTGTTGCCAGACGGCTTCTGTAGCGCACCAATATTGCTATCGTCACCAGTGTTATGAGACCACCCGTCGTGTTGCGGAGTATTTAGAGTTAAAGCCCGGTACCTTTTCAACGTCCTTCCAATCTCGATTGGCGGGTGACAAATGGCTTGATCCTTACACGGATAAAACCATTGAAAAATTTGCCAAAGACGGTGTCAAAAAAATGGCGGTAGTTACTCCTGCTTTTGTGTCGGACTGCTTGGAAACACTCGAAGAAATAGGCATGGAAGCGGTAGAAGATTTTGAAGACAATGGCGGCGAGCAATTGCATGTTGTGCCATGTATCAATGACCGTGAAGACTGGGTGAAAGTGCTCAGTCGCTGGATCGATGAATGGGCCATGGCGTCCTAGTTGCCAAATTTATCCTTATTTTTAAGTCCAATTCATAAGCGATGGAATACAATTACATCAAGGCCTTTCATTTGATTTTTGTCATCACTTGGTTTGCAGGGCTGTTTTACATCCCTCGTTTGTTCATTTACCATATAGAAGCCTCACAAAAAGAAAGGAGCAGTGCAGCGATACTTGTGCCCCAGCTCAAATTGATGTCACGTCGTTTATGGACAATCATTTGTTGGCCATCGGCCGTGCTTGCCACGGGCTTTGCCGTCTGGCTGTTACTTCTTAACCCTGGCCTTTTGTTTATGCAATGGATGCTCATCAAACTGGGATTTGTTGGTTTGCTTATTATATATCATCTCATTACCCACCAAATGTATCTTGCGCTGCAACGGGACAAAATACATTACACCTCCAACTTTATGCGTGTGTGGAATGAAGGGGCAACTCTTTTGCTGTTTGCCATTATTTTTTTGGCAATCCTTAAGACGAGTTTCGATTGGATCTACGGACTGATTGGGCTTGTTGGCTTGGGGGTGGTACTCATGCTAGGCATACGGCTTTATAAACGAGTGCGAAACAAGAACTAATTATGCGATCAAAACTGTCATTACGAGCGCGTATATTTACGGCGATGATTTCCTTGGTCGTCATTGCCTCGGTGCTTATCGCAGGAGTGACGATTTATCAATACCGAGAACAATCAAACCAGTACCACGAACAGCGGTTATTGCGGAAAGAAGCACAGCTCCAAACGCGGATCGAATACATCCTTACCCAATCCAAATTTCCAAACAATGAAAGCTATTTGGACTCTATTTTTGGTGAAGTTGTTTTTCAAATTGCGGACGAACAAAATGTCAACTTTCGCATTTACAACACTTCTGGGTTGTTGGTGACCAACACCAAATTCCCA
This sequence comes from Flavobacteriaceae bacterium, assembly GCA_018672145.1. Classification (GTDB taxonomy): domain Bacteria; phylum Bacteroidota; class Bacteroidia; order Flavobacteriales; family Flavobacteriaceae; genus UBA724. The sequence goes on along the minus strand of JABHGH010000078.1, from coordinate 218 downwards.
GATCAGGAAGAAAACAACCAAATTACGGAGAGAACATTAGGGTTGCTCACTGCCAGCACAGAAGAAAAGTATGTTGAAATCAACATCGAAGACAGCAATAGAAACCGATCCTCGTATTCTTTTATCCATAACGAAGCAGGGGAGCGTATGGGCATTCTCAATCTTTCCTACATTGATGATGACTCCCTTAGTGCGATGGAGTTGCAAAATTTCTTGTC
>JABHGH010000138.1 GCA_018672145.1 Flavobacteriaceae bacterium | reverse complement strand
CACCCTATGAGAAAATCGACTATACAACTCCGTCAGCATTGATTGTCGGAACAGAGTCAACAGGGTTGAGTGATTTTTGGATTCGTGAAGTACAATCGAAAGTCAAAATCCCTATGCTAGGGAAAGTCGATTCGATGAATGTCTCTGTTGCTTCAGCTATCTTACTCTTCGAAGCATTGCGTCAACGTAATTTTTACAGATAAGTAAAAGGAATTTGTTACTTTTATCTAATGGTAACTGCTACTAAAACTTTATCAGAAAATGCGCAGATTGCGAAAGCGTACAAAGAACTGTTACGCTTGAGCTATCAGAAGTTATCGGCGGCTGATAAAAAAATGATCAGACTGGCGCTTGACACTGCTGTTGATGCGCACAAAAACCAAAGGCGACGATCAGGGGAACCATACATTCTTCATCCAATTGCAGTTGCAAAGATTGTTGCCGAGGACATTGGATTGGGCGCGCACTCCATTGCCGCTGCCCTACTTCATGACGTAGTCGAAGATACCTCATACACGATCCAAGATTTAGAGTCAATGCACGGCACTGTGATTGCCAAAATTGTAGATGGTCTGACAAAAATTTCAAGTCTTAAAAAAGACAAGAATGTATCGCTTCAAGCTGAAAATTTTCGCAAAATGCTGCTAACCCTTAACGATGATGCCAGGGTTATCATTATTAAAATTGCAGATCGACTACACAATATGCGTACAATGGATGCAATGCCTCAGGAAAAACAAATCAAAATTGCATCTGAAACGCTTTACATCTATGCTCCTTTAGCCCACAGAGTTGGGATGTACAACATCAAAACAGAGCTTGAAGATTTGGGATTGAAATACACCGAATCAGAGGTTTATCATGAAATCCAAAAAAGAATACAAGACAACTTTGATAGTCAAGAAGAGTTTATCGATAGTTTTGTGAAACTCACCAAAAAGTATTTACGAAAGGAAAACTTGAAGTTTTTTGTAGAAGGACGACCAAAATCAATTTTTTCAACACGAAAGAAAATGATGTCAAAGAATTTGAGTTTTGATCAAATATTTGACCGTTATGCCATTCGTATTATTTACAAGTCTGACCCTGATCAAGAGAAATTCCTAGCCTGGAAAATCTACTCCATAATCACGGACCATTTTCAACCCAATCCTATGCGATTGCGAGATTGGATTTCTGCACCAAAGTCAACGGGTTATGAGGCGCTGCACATTACTGTAATGGGGCCAAAAGGTCGTTGGGTGGAAGTGCAAATTCGTTCAGAACGAATGCATGAAATTGCCGAGAAAGGATACGCGGCACATTTCAAATACAAGCACGGAAAACAAGATGAAAGAGGTCTAGAAATTTGGCTCAACAGATTGCGAGAAGTTCTTGAGCAGCCTAACCCTGATGCCGTTGATTTTGTAAAAGATTTTCGACTCAATTTATATGCAAGTGAAATTTTTGTCTTCACTCCGAATGGCGATTTGAAGTCTTTGCCGCAAGGCGCAACACCAGTTGACTTTGCTTTTAACATTCATACAGAAATTGGAATGCACACAAGAGGTGCTAAAATCAATGGTAAGATTGTGCCGCTAAGCTACCGACTTCGGAGTGGCGATCAAATCGAAATAATAACGTCTGAAAAATCATTCCCAAACCCTAGTTGGCTTGACTATGTGATTACATCAAGGGCAAGGACCCGTATCAGATCATTTTTGAGAGAAGACAAGAAACAAATCGCGATTGAAGGAAAGGAAGTTTTGCGGAGAAAACTCAGACAACTTAAAATTGGGTTTAACGAATCAACAATCAATAAGCTATTGATTTTCTTTAAACTTAATACAAGTTTAGATTTGTATTATCGTGTGGGGATTGGTACAATTGACAACGTGAAGCTCAAAAAATTTAGTGCTGATCAAAGCAATCGTTTTTTCAATTTTTTCAAACGCAAAGAACCTGTTACAAAAGACCCCTCTATTGTTGATCAAGAAAAAATTACTGACAACTTTGACCAACTGGTTTTTGGGAAAGCAGAAGAAAGACTTGAGTATAAATTAAGCCCTTGCTGCAGCCCAATTGCGGGCGATGAAGTTTTCGGTTTTGTCACGATAAGTGATGGCGTTAAAATTCACAAAAACGAATGTCCCAATGCGCTCACTCTTCGTTCAAATTATGCCTACCGCATTGTCAATGCAAAATGGATAGATTCTTCACAAAACGAGTTTATTGCCAAACTACTACTCACAGGACTTGATGACTTGGGTCTTGTAAATCAGGTGACCAAAGTCATCTCAACAACAAACAACATTAACATCAAAAGCGTTTCTTTTGACTCGAATGATGGCGTTTTTGAGGGACGTGTGATGCTAAAAGTGAAAAACACGGCATTGCTCAAAAAGATGATAAAACAATTGGAAAAAATAAATGGAGTTGATAAAGTTATACGTGAGTAAAAAAACCTACGTAAATTTGCGCTGAATTATGAATAAAAACCAAGAGATTGTTCGGAATGTGTTCATCAACTTCTTAGACAAGAATGGACTCAGAAAAACACCGGAGCGCTTTGCGATTTTAGAAGAAATTTATGAAAGTGATGATCATTTTGATATTGAATCACTGTATTTAAAAATGAAGTCAAAAAAATATAGGGTAAGCAGAGCTACTCTATATAATACGATTGAACTCCTTCTCGATTGTGGTCTTGTTCGCAAGCACCAATTCGGACCACAACATGCCCAATATGAAAAGTCATATTTCGATAACCAACACGATCACATCATATTAACCGATACGGGTGAAGTGAAGGAATTTTGTGACCCGAGAATACAAATGATAAAAAAGAGTATCGAAGAAGTTTTTGATGTAGATATACACAATCACTCTTTGTACTTTTACGCAACCACTAAAAACAAAACCAAAAGCTAATATATGGCGGTAGATTTACTCCTGGGACTTCAATGGGGAGACGAAGGTAAAGGAAAAATTGTTGATGTACTCACTAAAAATTACGACATCATTGCACGTTTTCAAGGCGGGCCAAATGCAGGTCACACCTTAGAGTTTGACGGTATCAAGCACGTGTTACATACAATCCCTTCTGGTATCTTTCACCCAGAAGCTATTAATGTCGTTGGAAATGGGGTCGTTATTGATCCCGTTATCTTTAAAAAAGAGTTAAACAACCTCGATAAATTTGATATTGATTACAGAAAATCATTGTTTATTTCGAGAAAGGCACATTTAATTTTACCTACGCATCGCTTACTCGATGCTGCTTCTGAAAAAGCAAAGGGCGCAAAAAAAATTGGATCTACACTCAAAGGAATAGGCCCAACCTATATGGATAAAACCGGCCGTAATGGTATACGGATTGGGGATTTAGATTTTTCCAATTGGAAAGAAAAATATCGAGCTCTTGCAGAAAAACATGAGGCAATGGTTTCTTTTCATAAAGTTGATCTAGATTATGATTTAGAAAAATTAGAGGTTGAATTCTTTGAAGCAGTTGACTTTTTAATAAATAATCTCACTTTTGTCGATAGCGAAGAGTTGCTTGGGAACGCACAAAAAGAGAAGAAAAAAATCCTAGCTGAAGGAGCACAAGGATCCTTATTAGACATTGACTTCGGCACGTATCCATTTGTCACTTCATCAAATACAACTGCTGCAGGAGCTTGTACAGGTCTTGGGATAGCACCTAATAACATCAAGGATGTATTTGGCATATTCAAGGCATACACTACTCGAGTAGGCAGTGGCCCTTTTCCAACTGAACTCTTTGATAAGGTAGGTGAAAGAATCGCCAAAGTAGGGCATGAATTTGGAGCTACTACTGGAAGAGCTAGAAGATGCGGATGGCTAGATTTGGTCGCTTTGAAATATGCGGTGCAAGTCAATGGTGTCACTCAACTCATGATGATGAAAGGAGATGTGTTATCAGGCATAGATACGCTCAAAGTTTGTACGGCCTACAAATACAGGGGTGAGTTGATTGATCATCTGCCATACTCACTTGATGATGCACATATCGAAACACAATATATGGATTTGGAAGGATGGGCAGAAGATATTACTGGCTGTACTGCATTTGAAGACCTTCCTATTCAAATGAAAGATTATATTACTTTCATTGAAAACTATTTGGAAATTCCCGTGCTTCTCGTTTCTGTTGGACCAGATCGTAAACAAACGATATTTCGTTCGACAGAGTAGCCGCACACTTTAATTTTTTGAACTTTGTCAATGCACTCACATCACATTTGGATTGTCATTTTGATTTGCGCCCTCTCATTTGCACAAGAGACAAAGAATATTGATATAAGGGAAGCCGGATCGTTTGAGGTTAATGAAAAAAAAATTCCAGGTGCAAAAATCCTAAAGTCAGATGGCAATATTCGTGTTCATCTCCACCACGACGGAATGGATATTTGGTCAGACACTGCCTATTTCTTTGAAGTCGAGAACTTCTTCAAAGCATATGGCAATGTAATTGTTAAGCAAGGAGATAGTCTTCAATTAAACAGCAAGTATATTGAGTATAGCGGAGCAAATCGTTTTGCCACTTCAAAGGAACAAGTAACTCTGACAAACAATGAGTCTGTTTTACAAACCGACACCTTGTATTTCGATCGAGCCAAACAAGAAGCGTACTACAATACACTCGGGAAAATTACTAGTGACAAAACAGTCATCAAAAGTGAGTCTGGCACCTATATCGTTGAGAGTGACAAATATGAATTTATATCTGATGTGCAGGTCACTGACCCTTCATT
>JABHGH010000080.1 GCA_018672145.1 Flavobacteriaceae bacterium | reverse complement strand
TTGCCACCCATCAAGCGCAAAACAAAATTGATTCAGGAGGACGTCCAAGTAAGAAAAACCGTCGTGACCTTTTGGATTTCCTCGAAAATGAATCGACACCCAACAAGGATTGATTATATTTGAATATGAGTAACAACTGTATTTTAACAGCCGAGCAAGCAGAACTCAGCATTCGAAGAATTGCTTATCAGATTTATGAGCTTAATGGAAAAGAATCCACTGTTATAATTGCCGGAATTATGACCAACGGAAATAAACTAGCTGAAGCAATTGCTACTAAACTCAAATCCATTTCTGATCTCAAAGTGATCAACTGTCAGGTACATCTTGACAAAAAGAATCCTAGAAATCCTGTCAAAATATCATTAGACGAATCCACTTACAAAAACAAGTCTGTCATTATCGTTGATGATGTATTGCATTCTGGATCAACACTTATTTACACGGTTTGTCATTTTTTACAGGTTCCGCTAAAGCAGTGTAAAGTTGCTGTGATGATTAATCGAAACCACAAAAAATTTCCAATCAAAGCTGACTTTAAAGGAATTTCACTTTCAACGAGTATGCACGAACATGTTGAAGTCGTTTGCAACGATAAAGGGTTTGAAGCTTTTTTAGTCTAACTCTTTTTCAATGAGCTCTACTATTTTAGATGGGTTTTGGTTCTGAATACGGATCGTATGTGCGGCTTGTTCATAAAAGTTCTTTCTCTCAAAAATATGTTTAGCAACAAACTCTTGGATATCGTTTTTGGATTTTAAATGAGAAATAAGTGGACGTTTTTCTCTTTCAGGAAATAAACGATCTGCTAAGGAGTCAGTGGAAGGTGCTAAATAAAATGACAACGACGTTACTGAGTTAATTTGCTTCATATTATCAGCATAACAAGGCGTACCTCCCCCAAGTGAAAGAACGCAAGGTTTATCTATGCGTAGCACTTCTTGTAATGCCTCCTTTTCGAGCTTACGAAAGGTAATTTCGCCGTGAATAGAAAAAAGTTCAGCGATCGATTTCTTGTGTTTTTCTACCATATATTGATCCAAATCAAAAAAAAGAATCCCACGTTTATCTGCGAGAAGAGCGCCAACCGTCGATTTTCCGGATCCCATATATCCAATAAGAACAATTATATTGGATGATATTAATGAATTATCTGTTTTATTCTTCATAATAGATACTGCAAATTTAAGCGAATTTAAACTTTGATTAATCGTAGAATTGAGTATATATTTGCAGCCATTATAAATAACCATAGATTTGGTAGCTCAGTTGGTAGAGCATCTCCCTTTTAAGGAGAGGGTCCTGGGTTCGAGACCCAGCCAAGTCACTTCATCCCTCAAGCGCACGTGGCGGAACTGGTAGACGCGCTAGGTTGAGGGCCTAGTGGGAGTTAAATCCCGTGGAGGTTCGATTCCTCTCGTGCGCACTATTTCTCCCTTTCTATATATTTTTTTGTAGCTTTGTTTAATCTTTGATAATTAAATGTTAAACAAAAATGGATCGTGTAAAAACAAGTTTTAGCATAAAAAATCTGGAGCACCTCTCTGGAATTAAGGCACACACGATACGCATTTGGGAGAAAAGATACAACCTTTTCCAACCTGAACGAACAAACACTAACATTCGCATGTATAACCTAGATAGTTTGCAAAAACTTCTAAACGTTTCCATGCTCTACAAAAATGGCTTTAAAATCTCCAAAATTGCTCAAATGGAGGTAAAAGAAATTAGAGATAAAGTTCATAATATCACCCTACAGAAAAGTCCTTATGATTGGTCATTAGGGCTTTTTAAATTATCTATGATCAATTTCGACCAACGTCTTTTTACTAAAACATTTGACGAACTCATGGGAAAAATGAGTTTTAGTGAAATATTTCAATCCATCTTTACTCCTTTGATGATTGAACTTGGTGTGCTGTGGCAAACAAATTCTATTAGTCCTTCCCACGAACACTTCATCACCAGTCTAATAAAGCAAAAAATTCATTCTCTTTCTGAAAAACTTCAAGAAAGCAGCCCGTTAAATACTGAAAAAACTTTTGTCCTATATCTTCCAGACAATGAAATTCATGAGCTTGGACTACTGTTTCTCAATTATGAAGTGCTCAACAAAGGGTATAAAAGTATTTTTCTAGGTCAATCCATCCCAACTGCTAGCCTTTCAAACTTACAAGACAAATCAAAGCACATGATTTATGTGTCTTGCTTTACTATTGAGCCAAATCAAGACCGTATTCAGGCTTATTTGTCTGATTTCGAAAAAGAAATACTGTCTAGTGACGGTGCTGAACTGTGGATTTCTGGATATCAAGTCCAGCATATTCCTAAACCTAAGAATAAAAAAATTCGTATTTTTCATTCGGCAGCTGATCTAATTAAAGAATTGTAATTTATTATTGAATTTTATCCTAGCAATTAAAATTTTTATATTTTGCAATAGTCTTTATAATAAAACTATTTTGAAAAATATTTTTGATATAATATCAAAACGATGTAGCAAGGAAATCACTGAATCATACAGTACTTCTTTCTCATTAGCTACACGTATGTTATCGTCAGAAATACGCCAAGACATTTACAATATTTATGGCTTTGTACGCCTTGCAGACGAAATTGTTGATAGTTTTCATGACTATGATAAAGAGACCTTGTTTCAAAGATTTGAAAAAGACCTTGAAAATGCGTTGGATGAAAAAATAAGTTTGAATCCGGTTCTGAATGCTTTTCAAGAAACAGTCCATAACTACAACATTGACCTAGAGTTCATCGAGGCTTTTATGCAAAGCATGCGTTGGGACTTATCAAAAAAAGTGTACAAAACACATAGCGAGTACAAAAACTACATCTACGGATCAGCTGACGTCGTTGGACTGATGTGTCTTCGTGTGTTTGTCAAGGGTGATAATGATTTATTTGATGAGCTAAAAACATCTGCCATGGCGCTGGGATCAGCCTTTCAAAAGGTAAATTTCCTTCGTGACTTAAAAACAGACTATGAGCTTTTAGAGCGATCTTATTTTCCAGATGTTAATCTCAAGGAACTCGACGAAATGTCAAAACAAAAAATTATTGATGAGATTGAAACTGATTTTAAAAATGGATTAATTGGTATTTTTAAACTCCCAGACGCAGCAAAATTTGGGGTTTACACAGCATACAAATATTATTTACGTTTACTCAAAAAACTCAAACGTGTTCCCTCTGTCGAAATTAAAAACAAGCGTATTCGCGTAGCCAACATTCAAAAAGTTGATGTGTTAGCACGTTCATATGTGCGTTATCGTTTCAATATCTTATAAATGGATATCGTCATTCAATCTCTTATTTTTCTAGCAACTTTTCTTTTAATGGAAGGAGTAGCTTGGTTTTCACACAAGTATGTCATGCACGGTTTTCTTTGGTCACTTCATAAAGATCACCATCGAAAAGATCACGATTCTCACTTCGAACGAAACGATGCGTTTTTTCTGATATATGCAGCAATTAGCGCTGGATTTGTTATTCTATGGGGAGAGTTTGGCTTTTGGCCTGGGCTTGCAATCGCTTTAGGAATATTCGCCTATGGATTGACCTATTTTTTGGTTCACGATATTTTTATACATCAACGAATCAAGTGGTTCCGAAATGCAAATACCACCTATGCACGTGCTATACGAAGAGCACATAAGATTCACCATAAAAGCTTGGGCAAGAAAGATGGTGAATGTTTTGGAATGCTTTGGGTGCCAATGAAGTATTTCAAAAAGTAAAACTTCTTAGAGCTTCACCATCTGAATAGCCGCCGCCGCCGCTTCCTCACCTTTATTACCGAGAACACCTCCACTTCGCGCTCGTGACTGATCAATATTGTCATCTGTTAAAACACAAAAGATGACAGGTCGATCTCCCAATGCATTAAGTTGCTGAATTCCACTAACTACTCCTTGACAAACGTAATCGAAGTGGCTTGTTTCTCCTCGAATCACACTGCCGATAGCAATGACTGCATCATACTGTCTGTCCAAGGCAATCCGGCTTCCGTAAACAAGCTCAAAACTACCAGGAACATCGATGCGATCTATGGCTTTAGCTTCTTTTTGAATCAAAACTTTTTGCGCACCGTCAAACAAGCTTTCAGTGACCTCGCTATTCCAAGCCGAAACCACCAAAGCAAAACGCATACCTTTTGCACTAGGAAGAGCGTCTATATGTAGCTGTTTGCTATTTTGACTATAAGTCGCCATAATTATATACTGACCATACCGAGAAGAGCGTCAATGTGTTTGGCATCTACTCCATCAGAAAAATCATCTTTTAGAATTGTAAAGTATATTTTTGCCGTTTTTTTATCGCCCAGAGAAAGTGCGAGCAAACCTGCCTTACGCAGATAACGTGGGTAAGTGACCTTATTGTCATCATAAGACAAGGCTTTCTCATAATAACTCAAAGCTTGATCAGGTTGATCTAGCTCAGAAAAAGCATCTCCAATACCACCCAAAGCTAATGGGCTCAAAAGAGGGTCCGACAAACTAAAATCTTCTAAGTAATCTATTGCCGATTGGAAATCACTGAGGTGTAAGTAAATCATCCCAGAACTGTACGTTGCCATTTCAGCAGCAGGTGTACCTGAATAATTGTCTATAATGTCTAAAAATCCATATTTACCGTCACCCCCAGAAAGAGCTCTCTGGAATAAAGAATCACGGGAAGCCTCATCAGCTAATCCTTGTTCAAAATACTTTTGAGCTTGAAAAACTTCAGTACTTGCTTCAGCAGCTTTAGGCTCAACGATGATATTGCGGTAGGATAAGTATCCCAAAACAATAACAATTGTAGCGACAATGACTCCAATAATCTGTCGCTGATATGAAGCAATCCAATGCTCCATTCGCGATGCACGCGTATCTAATGTAGTGAAGACCTCTTCCGTTCTACTTTCAATAGCAGGGGTCTGTTGTTGTTTTTGAGATTTCTTTGCTCCTCTTTTGTTATATGTCGCCATGGCTTATCTATAAGTGTTGGCAAAAATATGATATTTATTGAAATGAACATTCTAGTTAAACGAGTAAAAATCAATAATTTAGTATTTGCAAACTAAAAGCCAATAAGAAGCAACACGTGCAAAATCTATTTTTAAAGCAATTGTCCATCGTAAACTACCGTAACCTTACAGGTGTAAACTTCAATTTGGATGCTAAAATAAACTGCTTTGTTGGAGACAATGGTGTCGGCAAGACAAATGCTTTAGACGCTATATTTTATTTGGCCATGGGAAAAAGCTATACCAATAATATTACGAGTCAAAACATTGCCCACGATGCTAAATTTAGTATAATAGAAGGTGCTTTTGACAAGCTTGGAAAAACCCTACGCATTCAATGCCAAATGGAGCGTGACGGCAAAAAAACGATCAAACGAAACAGCAAATCGTACAATAAAATTGCTGATCACGTAGGGCTTATTCCCGTTGTTATCATATCTCCTTCAGATCAAGATTTAATTGCTGAAGGAAGCAGCACAAGAAGAAAGTTTATTGACAGTACAATCTCGCAATCCGATAAAAAATATCTTCAAAACCTTATTGCTTATCAACGTGTGCTAAACCAACGAAATGCCCTGTTAAAACACTTTAAAAAATCAAACCAGTTTGACAAAGAGACAATCTTGGTATACAACGAAAAACTGACACAATTTGGGAAGCCAATTTATGAGACTAGAAAAGCCTTTGTGTCGAAATTTCAACCCCTCTTTCAGAATCGATATCAAGCGATTGGTGGAAAAAATGAAAAAGTAGCAATCAAATATCAGTCTAAAATGGATGAAAAACCATTAGACGAACTACTCGAAGCTTCTTTGGAAAAAGATCGTATCCTTCAGTATACTAGCGTAGGTCCACACAAAGACGACCTGTTGTTTAGTCTTGGAGACTTACCAATCAAAAAGTTTGGTAGCCAAGGACAGCAAAAAACATATTTGGTCGCTTTGAAATTGGCACAGTTTGATATGATTCGTAATCAAATGAACTTACCTCCGATTTTACTACTAGATGATATTTTTGATAAGCTAGATGATCGCAGGGTAATGCAAATCATAAATTTGGTCAATGATGACAACTTTGGACAACTATTTGTTACCGACACCAACAAAGTACGTACTGAAAGCATTATTCAGGAAACAGCACAGAGCTATTCAATTTTTACCCTTTAATTCGTACAGAAAATGAGTGATGACGCAAAAAAAGTAAAGTCAATTCTAGGTGATTTTATTTCAAAAAATGCCTTGAGCAGCGGTTTAGACTCTGCACGTATTCAAGAAATTTGGGACGAGTCTATGGGTGAAAATATAAAAGCATACACTAAAAGCGTGGCACTAAAACAGGACACACTCATTGTGAAACTAAACTCCTCTGTTTTGAGAGAAGAACTGAGTTATGGGAAAGATAAAATTATTGAGATGATAAACAAAGCTTTGGGAAAAGACCTAATTCATGACATTCGCTTTGTTTAGTACAGTTCACGTGCTGAAAAATGAAACGAGCACTCAATTGCAGCATTTTCATCGCTGTCAGATCCGTGAACTGCGTTTCTACCTACTGATTCAGCAAACATTTTTCGAATTGTACCCTCGGCAGCTTCTTCTGGATTGGTAGATCCAATAAGCGCTCTGAAATCTGCAACTGCGTTCTCTTTCTCTAAAACGGCAGCAACAATAGGTCCGCTCGTCATAAATTGAACAAGCTCGCCAAAAAATGGGCGCTCGCTGTGAATGGCATAAAATGATTCTGCTTCCCTTTTACTAAGTTGGGTCATCTTTAATCCTTTAATATCAAAACCAGCAGTAGTGATTTTTTCCAATATAGCACCAACATGACCTGCGCTAACAGCGTCGGGCTTAATCATTGTAAACGTTGTTCGTGACATCTTATTATTTTTGCAAACCTACTAAATTTTGTTCTTAACTAATCATGAATGTGATTATCGACTTTAGTTTGTAATTTTGACAAATGATTCAGGTATGCATCGTGGGTACAGGGAAAGTGGCAAAGGCTTTCGCAAACACCATCTATTCTCATCAATATTTCGAGCTCGTTCACGTCATTGGAAGGAGCCACATTGATTTTGTAAAGTCTTTGAACTCTGTCACATATTCCAACAACTTTACGAAGCTACCTGCTTGCGACTTGGTCATTATTGCCGTTTCTGATGATGTCATACGCACTGTCAGTGACCAATTGCCAATTGCGGATGCTGTTGTCGTTCATACTTCTGGCGCAGGACCCATTGAATTGCTCTCTAAACACAATAAACGAGGCGTTTTATATCCTCTTCAAACCTTTTCAAAAGACAAAACTAACAGCGTAGATAATATACCATTGTTTTGGGAAGCAACTGGAGATGGAACAAATTCTTTGCTTGAAAAAGTCGCAACATTATTGAGTCATAAGTCGATCCAAATCAAAAGTAATCAGCGCATAGCAATTCATCTTGCCGCAGTAGTGGTAAACAATTTTACCAATCACTTGTATGCTGAAGCAAAGCTGTTTTGTGATGCAAACGACATTGATTTTTCGCATTTATTTCCATTAATTGAAGAAACTACACGAAAAATAAAGAATCAAAATCCACAAGAAAATCAAACCGGCCCTGCTGTAAGAGGAGACAAGGAAACGATCCTCCGCCACCGTGAAATTGACAAAAGAAAAGAATTAGAAGATATATATTCGCTTTTTACAGCACAACTTTTAGAAACAAGAAATGAAAAACTTTAAAGAAGAATTAAAAACCATCCAAAACTTTGTTTTTGATGTTGATGGTGTTTTTACAGATGGAAGTATCTTAATTCATGAAGATGGATCGATGTTACGGACGATGAACACTAAAGACGGATACGCTGTAAAAGCTGCTTTACATGCTGGATTTCGAGTGTGCATTATTTCTGGAGGGACAAATCTGGCTGTACAAAAACGGCTCAATGACTTAGGAATCAAAGATGTTTACCTAGGGGTTCACGACAAGTCAACAGCCCTAATGGATTACCTTTATGAAAACAACCTAAAAGCTAGCGAAACCCTTTTTATGGGTGATGACATTCCTGATATTCCTCCAATGAAACAAGTACACCTGGCCACCTGTCCCAATGACGCTGTTGCTGAAGTTCGGGCGGCTTCTGACTATATTTCTCATATCGCTGGTGGTAAAGGTTGTGTTCGTGATGTGATTGAACAAACCTTAAAACTACATGGGAAATGGGGTGTTTTTTTTGAAGCAAGAAATGACAAGAAATGATCCTTCCGCAAAATTTATCTATTCTTTTAGGGTCAGGATCACCTCGTAGAAAAATGCTATTGGAACAAATGGAAATCGATCACGTTGTCGATGTTAAGCCCATTGAAGAAATCTACAATCCAACTCTTCAAGGAGAGGAGATTACTTCTTTTTTGGCGCAACAAAAGGGAGGAGCTTTCCAAAAAGACCTAGACCTTAAGCAGCTGGTCATTACAGCAGATACCATTGTATGGTTTGAAGGTAAGGCTTTGGGGAAACCCAAAAACAAAAAGGACGCAAAACAGATGTTGCAATCTTTATCAGGCAAAACACATCAAGTGATTACTTCGGTCTGTTTTACAAGCTTATCTTTACAGCACACCATTAGCTGTTTTACTGATGTTACATTTACAAAGTTAAGCGAAGAAAACATTGACTCCTATGTGCATTCAGAAAGTCCATTGGATAAAGCTGGTTCATATGGTATTCAAGATTCCTTCGGCTTACTAGCCGTTGCAGAAATCAATGGGTCATATACCAACGTAATGGGCCTACCCTGTATGCAAACTTATGAAGCGCTTACTGAATTTATTCGATCTGCCTTTTAGCTGATTCCGATTTCACCTTCCAAGCAGCCAGTTGTTTTTTATTCAACTCAACATAGCGATCGTTACCAGACTTTTGGGCAAGTCTCATAGAGATCTTAGCTGACTCAATGGCAAATTGCATTTCATCGAGTGCCTCGTGAATCAATGATTTTTGACGGTAAAACCAAAAAGCATCAGATCGCATTTCAACAGCTCTAGTAATCCAGTCTTTTGCTTTCATCAAATCCTTTTTTTGGCCCAGATAATAGACAGCAGCCGAATACAAATCATTTGCCGAAGGTTCTCCTGCTAACATTTTGTCTATTTCAGCTTCCATTTGAATGGCAGTTGGGAATTCAATAGGCAACTGTACCGCTGTATTTTCCCAAGACAAACGTAAAAATGCTGAAGTCAAAGAGAATTCTTCCAATGAAATGGCAAAAGATTCGACATGAGAAATCTTTATTACGCTAGCCTTTTGTGAAAGTGCAATTTTTTCTTCATCCCATGGGCTTGGAAGACCCCAGTTCGTTGTGTCTTCGTAAAAATAAAGTGTCCATGATTCTTTTTCAGGCATTGAGTACAGTGCATATGTTCCTGCCTGTAATGGCTTTCCTGAAATAAGCACATCATCCGAAAATGAAAGTAAAGTATTTTGATTGGCTCCCGTTCGCCAAAGAGACGCAAAAGGGACAAGTTCACCAAATATTTTTCTTCCTCTAGCAGAAGGTCGAGAATATTCAATCGTGACTTCTGTCAATCCAACCTGTTGGACGAGTTTTGACTTTGGACTAGACTGAGGAGTTGGCATTTGAGCCTCTACTGTAAAGCAGAGGATAATTAAGAAAGAGAAAATAAGGGGTTTCATAATGATCTAATTTTTTAATGAGAACTAAACTAATCTATTTTTTAGAACTTATTAATAATTTTATTATTCCTTTTTGTTTAATCTTTTTTTTTAATACTTAAACAAAATAGTATATTTGAGGAAAATCATAAAAAGTGTACCAATATAAAGCAGAGCAAAACTTACCAATTGACAAGAAGGAGGCATGGTTGTTTTTGTCGAACCCTAAAAATTTAAAAACGATTACACCCGACTATATGGGTTTTACTATCATATCTGGTGCAGAACGGAAAATGTTTCCAGGACAAATCATACAATATATATTGACTCCCTTACTGGGTATACCATTTCGTTGGGTCACTGAAATTACACATGTCGAAAAAGGTCATTATTTCGTTGATGAACAACGATTTGGCCCCTACGTATTTTGGCATCATAAGCACTTTATTGAGGTGATTCCTAATGGGGTTAAAATGATAGACATTGTAGACTATAAATTGCCTTTAGGTATTTTTGGTCGTTTTGGCCATTGGCTTTTTGTTAGAAAAAAAGTGAAAGCAATTTTTGATTATCGTGAGAAAAAACTTGAATCCATTTATGGAGCTTATAAAAAATAGATGAAAAAAAACATATTACTTATTGGAGGCTCTTCAGGAATAGGGCTCGAAACAGCAAAATTACTTCAAGACACACATCAGGTTTATGTCGCTTCGCGATCTTCAGAATCTCTATCTGGTTTGTCGGTCACACATCTTCCATTTGATGTTACAACTGATGACTTGGGTACGCTCCCTCTACCGGACAAAATATCAGGTTTTGTTTACTGTCCTGGCAGTATTAATCTACGTCCATTCAAGGGGCTTAAACCAGATGCCTTTGAAGCTGATTTTCAAATTAATGTAA
>JABHGH010000054.1 GCA_018672145.1 Flavobacteriaceae bacterium | reverse complement strand
GGTTTTCGTCAGTGGCGTTATCTCAAATCATTTGTCGTTGCTTTTTGTTGGGCTTCCGTGACAGTCCTTTTACCCTTGGTTGACCAGGGCTACCCCCTCGATTATGTTGTGGGATTGTTTTGGACACAGTTGTTTTTGTGGACTCTCGCCACGCTCCTTCCTTTTGAAATCCGTGACCTGAATTGTGATAATCCGAAGATCAAAACCATCCCTCAAGTACTGGGTGTAGTTGGTGCCAAGCGATTGGGCTATGTTATGGCGATTGGTATTATGGTTTTAGAGATTTTTATGGGAAACGCAAAAGAATTTGCTATTCTTCCCACGGCTTTGGCTGTATCGGGTATTGTGTTTTTTTTACGCATATCGACAACCAATCAAAAACGCTATTTCGCTTCGTTTTGGGTGGAGGCACTTCCGATGGGGTGGATGGGTGCTACACTGCTCTGGCGTTGGGTTAGCCTTTGATGTCTTTGCGTGACGCTTCTACTTTGGCGGCAAGACTGTGTTTGTAGGCCACGATTTTTTGTTGAAGATTACGATCGCTTGTGGCGAGAATCTGCGCAGCGAGAATACCAGCATTAGTAGCGCCATCTAGCGCAACAGTAGCAACGGGAACTCCACTGGGCATTTGCAAAATTGACAATACAGAATCCCAGCCATCGATAGAGTTTCTTGACTTTACAGGAACACCAATTACAGGCAAGGGACTTGTTGCTGCAACCATACCCGGCAAATGCGCTGCTCCACCTGCTCCAGCGATGATGACCCCAATTCCCTTTTCATGAGCCGTTTGGGCAAACGACATCATGTAACTCGGGGTGCGGTGTGCAGATACAATATCAACTTCTGTTTCTACACCCAACTTCTCTAGAATTTCAATTGCCGACGCCATGACTGGCATGTCTGACGCACTTCCCATGATGATTGCTACTTTCATGTCTTTCTTTTTGCAAAGATAACGAAAACAAAAAACCCTCTGAAGATGGCTTACGTTTAATAAAAAGCTAGTCTTTCATACTAGATAGTGTGCACTTTTAGCTTAGTTTTCACTTGGGCTGCTTTTTGTCTCAGCTCATCAATGTTTGTGCCGGTTAGTGTAATATGCCCCATTTTTCGCATGGGTCTTGTTTCTGCTTTTCCGTAGAGGTGGAGTTGGGTTTGTGATATGGCAAGGATTTCGTCGATACCTTTGTATTGTACAGGCCCATGATGCCCTGGGTCACCCACCACATTGATCATAATGCCGTGTTGCAAAAAGTCACAGTTGCCAAAAGGTAGTCCGAGTATGGTGCGGAGATGCTGTTCAAATTGTGATGTGACCGCAGCCTCAATGCTTAGGTGTCCGCTGTTGTGAGGTCGTGGCGCTACTTCGTTAATTAAGATGTTTCCGTCGGAATCCAAAAAAAGTTCAACGGCCAACAATCCCACATGTTCAATCGCGTTTGTGAGTTGTTCGGCAAGGGTTTTGCAAGCATTCGCTTGCTGAGGTGTTAGCGTTGAGGGGTAACACACAAACTCCACTTGGTTTGCATTGCTGTTAAACTCCATTTCCACAGGGGGATAGCTTACACAATCTCCTTTGGGGTTGCGTGCCACAATGATGGCAATTTCTTTATCGATGGCAACGCAGGACTCGGTAATGCATGGCACATCGGGCAAGGCTTCCCAATGTTGTTGATTTTCAATTTTTTTCACACCAAAACCGTCATAACCAAAGCGACTTGCTTTCCAAATCAAAGGCGCTTTGACGCTGTCCCAATCGGGCTTGATGTCAAAAGATTGAAAATCGGCGGTCGGTAGCTTGTGTGTTTTATAAAACTGTTTTTGTTTTGCCTTGTCCTGAATGATGGCGAGTGTTTCGGGTTTGGGAAATACCTTTTTGCCTTGCTCTTGAAGGGTCTGTAAAGCTTCTACGTTCACATTCTCAATCTCAATAGTAATGATATCGGCGTTTTGTCCAAAATCCACTACGGTTTGGTAGTCCATCAAATCTCCCACATAAAAATTGTTGGCAAGCAGCCGAGCGGGGGCAGTCTCACTTGGATCAAGGACAATGGTATGTAGATCCCACTGTCGGCATTTTGTGAGCATCATTTTCCCTAATTGTCCGCCCCCAAGAACGCCAAGGGTTTGCCCATTCGAAAAAGCCGGATTGTCCATGCCTACAAAAGTAGGGTTTTTCCCTAAATGTTCATCCGATATGGATGTGTTTATCTGTCATTATTCTTCGCTAACAAGTTGATATAATGGGTATCTTTGCCCGAGCATTTAGTGATTATGAAAAACATTATACTTTTTGGAAAGCCGGGAGCAGGCAAGGGAACGCAAGCCTTGTTGCTTCGTGAAGCTTTCGGTTTTGTCCATATTTCGACAGGCGATTTATTTCGTCACAACATTGGGAACAACACAGCTTTTGGAGTTTTGGCCAAGTCCTACATGGATAAAGGAGATTTAGTTCCCGACGAGGTGACCATTCAGATGCTAGAAGCCGAAGTGGACGCCAATCCAGAAGCAGGAGGTTTTATTTTTGACGGTTTCCCCCGTACGACTAAACAAGCACTGGCATTGGACACCTTTTTAGAAGGAAAATCCATGCAAATCCACGCAACAATTGCTCTGGAGGTTGACGAAACGGCTTTGGTACAACGCCTACTCCAACGTGGTGAGGACAGTGGTCGCCCCGACGATCAAGACGAACAAAAAATTCGCAACCGCTTTGCTGAATACAACAAAAAAACAGCACCTTTGATTGATTACTACAAAGCACAAAACAAATTTCACAGCATATATGGGGAGGGAAGCATTGAGGAGATTTCTGCCCAACTTGTGAGTAAACTGAATACGGTTTAAGATGACAGAGGGGAACTTTGTTGACTATGTAAAAATTCACACTTCTTCTGGAAAAGGAGGTAGAGGTTCTACGCACTTGCATCGTGAAAAATACATCACCAAAGGGGGACCCGATGGCGGAGATGGTGGTCGAGGAGGTCATGTTATTTTTCAAGGAGATCCCAATTTGTGGACGCTTTTGGATTTTAAATTCACCCGCCACTATAAAGCCGACCATGGCGGAGATGGTAGCAAAAACCGTTCAACAGGTGCAGATGGTGCAGACTGCATTATTCGTTTACCCTTGGGTACGGTTGTCAACGACAACGAAACAGGCGAAAAAATCACCGAAATCGTTGATGAGAAACCCTTTATCGCTGTCAAAGGTGGAAAAGGTGGTCGTGGAAACTGGCACTTTAAAAGCCCAACAAACCAAACGCCACGTTATGCCCAACCTGGCATGCCTGGAGAAGAGTGTCATTTTACTCTTGAGCTTAAAGTGTTGGCCGACGTGGGGCTCGTTGGTTTTCCCAACGCTGGGAAGTCAACCTTGTTGGCAGCACTGACCGCAGCCAAACCCAAAATTGCCGATTATGAGTTTACCACACTCAAGCCCAATCTGGGCATCGTACGACAGCGTGATTACAGCTCTTTTGTCATGGCTGACATTCCTGGCATTATCGAAGGGGCTTCGGAAGGGAAAGGATTGGGACACTACTTTTTGCGTCATATTGAAAGAAATGCAGTGTTGCTCTATGTGATCCCAGCAGATGCCGATGACCTCTTTGCGCAGTTTTCGATCTTGCGTAATGAGCTCAAAAAATACAACCCGGAACTGCTCGATAAAAGTTATGTGATTGCAATTTCAAAATCTGACTTGCTCGACGACGAGCTCAAGCAAGAAATGAAAGCCCTAGCTGACAAAACCTTTACAGACGACAAGGTGTTATTTATTTCGTCTGTGGCTCAACATGGTTTGACACAACTAAAAGATCGGCTATGGGACGTGCTAAACTCCTAGGCATTTTGTTTTTTATTTGTTGTGTGTTGGGGTTTTCTCAACGTCCACCCAACGATCTTTTTCCCAAAACAATATTAAAAATAAACGAAACAGAACAACTTGACTTTCTCCGCAACCAATCTGCAGTAACCTTGACCACTGTGGAGCTGTTGCAGAGAGCAAATCTCTCTCTGCAATCCCAACGTTATAAAGAAGCTCTCCAAGATTTTGAATTGCTCTGTGATCGGAATCCCCATGTGTTTTCACATCAGTTTGGGCGTGCAGCCGCAGCAGGTTTTTTGCTTTCAGGCGACTTCGGAATCAGTGCCATTCGCCATGTGATTGTTTTGCGTTCAAGCTTTGCAGAAGCAGTACGTTTACGTCCTTCTTCTCTGTTGTCTAGGCGTGCCTTGCTTCACGTTTATCTTGCTCTGCCTCGCCTTTTGGGTGGTGGAGAAGCAAAAGCATGGGAGCAAGTGAAGGCCATCAAAGAGATATCTGATTTTGAAGGAATTATGGCAGCGCTTTTCTTTTCGGCACAAACAGGAAAGTCATCAGATTTTGATAGCTATGCTGGCAGTGCCTATGCACACACGTTGAAGACGTTTGCTATCAATGATAGTCGCTATGAGCTTGCTGTTGTCGCACAGCATTATTTTGCCGACATGGACCTGGCGCAAGCCCTCTACAAAGACTATATTGCTCATAGCACCGCCGGCGATCTGTATCCACCTGTTTATGCATCCTATCGCCTTGCCGAACTCACAAATGATGGCGCTCGACAACAAATAGAATCCGAAATTCCAGAGATTGCGGAATCACTGCTGACCTATGACCGACTAACTACTTATATTCGTTCTATAAAATCAAAATGATGCGCATACATTTTATTGCTATTGGGGGGAGCGCTATGCACAATTTGGCGATTGCATTGCACCGAAAAGGAAATCACGTCTCAGGAAGTGACGATGCTATCTATGACCCTTCACGCTCACGTCTAGACAAAGACGGTTTGCTTCCCGCGAAAATGGGTTGGGACACAAGTCGCATCGACACATCTATTGACGCCATCATTTTAGGTATGCACGCTAAGGAAGATAATCCCGAACTCCTCGCCGCCAAAGCGTTATCAATTCCGATTTATTCCTATCCTGAGTACATCTACGAAGCCACCAAAGAAAAAACACGTGTAGTGATTGGAGGAAGTCACGGGAAAACGAGTATTACCGCTATGATTTTGCATGTGCTTCACTATTGGGATAAGTCCGTTGATTATATGGTTGGTGCGCAACTTGAAGGCTTTGATGTGATGACCCACTTGACCGAAGAAAACGAATTTGTAGTCCTCGAAGGCGACGAATACCTTTCATCTCCAATTGATCGCCGACCAAAATTCCATCTCTATAAACCCAATATCGCTTTGATTAGTGGAATCGCTTGGGATCATATCAATGTTTTTCCTACACAAGAAGACTATGCGGAGCAGTTTCGCATTTTTATTAAAACCATAACGGCAGGCGGTATTTTGATCTATAATCAGGAAGATGAGTTACTAGACGATTTGGTGACCAATAGCGAGAATCCCATTCGCAAAATTCCGTACACGACCTCACCTAATACTGTGATCGGTGGTCAGACCCAGTTGGAGACCGAAGAAGGTCCAGTTCCACTTCAGATTTTTGGGAATCATAACATGAATAACCTTTCGGGTGCAATGCTTGTTTGTCAGCATATGGGCATTGAACCAATGTCGTTCTACGAGGCAATCGCTTCTTTTGCGGGTGCTTCGAAACGTCTCGAACTGTTTGTCGACACCCCCGCCAAACGTATTTATCGCGATTTCGCCCATGCACCGAGCAAGGTTCTTGCCACAACAAAAGCAGTGCGTGAACAGTTTCCCAAAGACCTATTTTTGGTCTGTTTGGAGCTCCATACTTTTAGCAGCCTAGATGCTAGGTTTGTCAAAAATTATGAAGGTTGCCTTGATGAGTCTGATTATGCAGCCGTATTTATTGACGAAGAGGCACGAAGGATAAAAGGAAAAGAAGGATTAGACGAAACACTTTTACGCGACTCTTTTGCCCACAAAGAATTGGCTGTATTTTACGACAAATCTTCACTCGAAACATGGCTTCACAATCAGCCGGCATCCTTGTTGCTGATGATGAGTTCAGGACACTTTGGTGGACTTGATTTGGAAGGCCTCGCTAATTAGAAATCGTTTCCTATATTTAAAGAAATCAAAATCAATGCCCCGCCATCTTCCCATCAAAGACTGGGCGCTCGAGGATCGCCCGAGAGAAAAGCTTGTCAAACAAGGACAAAAATCTCTGACCGATGCTGAACTTTTAGCGATACTGCTTAGCTCGGGCACAAAAAATGAAACGGCAGTGATGCTTGCCAAACGCATCTTAGCTCATTTTGATCATCAACTCGATCGCTTGTCACAATGTAGTGTGGCACAATTGTGTGGTTTTAGTGGAGTTGGTCTGGCCAAAGCCACTCGGCTGGTCGCCGCTTTTGAGCTCGGACGCCGTCAAAAACAGACGTCACGAATACAAATGACGATTCGCAGTAGCCTCGCTATTTTTGAACTGCTCCAACCCCAGCTAGGCAATTTGCAACATGAGGAGTTTTGGGTGGTTTACCTCAATCAGGCAAATCGCTTGTTAGCGTTTGAGCAACTGAGTCGTGGTGGGATTTCTCAAACATCGGTCGATATTCGTTTGGTGTGCAAGCGTGCTTTGGAACTTGGAGCTGTTGCTTTGATTCTTGCACACAACCATCCCTCAGGTCAAATTCAGCCAAGCGCTTCCGACCATGCACTAACAAAAAAGTTTGTGCTAGCGGCAAAAAGTATTGATATAAATGTTCTCGATCACCTCATCATCACGGAAAACACTTATTTTAGCTTTGCCGATGAAGAACATCTCTAAATGATACTGGTCTATACACATCAAATCACAGCACGATTGCGCTATGTGTTCACTCATTTTTTTGAAACCTACACAGAAAATGAGTTGGAAATCACAGATGTGTTGGAGACTTTTATCGCACACTCTGGTCCAAAGTTTTCCTATACCACCCAAGAATTGAGTAACGAATATTTTGTTCACGCCAACCCCTTGCTGTTCGAACAAGGCGTACGGCCATATGATATTCAGGTGAAACGCTGGGAAGATACTCCCGTTTTCTTTTCTTGTGATGACTCGAGCGCCATACCCTACGATATTTTTGCGGCAACATTCTATATGCTTTCTCGCTACGAAGAGCATGTGCCACATCTCAAAGACGGTATGGATCGCTTTTCTACACATGGATCACTGGCTGCGATGGGAAAGTTTACAGACAAGCCTGTTGTTGATATATGGGCTAAGTTATTTTTAACTCATTTTTCAGATGCTTATCCTGAAGTTGTCATCAAGCCGCCAACACGCCAAATCCAAACGATTTTAGAAGTGCCCGAGGCCTTTGCCTATCGATCAAAGAGCTTTTTGCGCACCATTGTTGAAAGTGGCTTGGACTTTTTTAACCTTCGCTTTGTTCCTCTTTTTGAACGCTTTGCTTCTCGTCTGTCGTTTCGCCCCGACCCCTACGACATCTATTTGGATTGGATTGAACAGCATCGAAAACTCAATGTCCCAACCAAAGTGATGTTTATGTTCGCACGACCAAGTGCGAATGACCGCAACATATCGGTGTTTAAAAAACGCTTTCGTGAACGTATCAAAGACGTGGCAGATCACGTACCAACTTCTTTGCTTGCATCCTATCAATCGACAAATCAAAATCACCTTTTGCAAATCGAAGTCGCTCGACTCAGTGAGCTAATTCATCGTCCACTGAAAGATATTCGCCAACATTTGATTCGAATTCGTTTTCCATCCAATTACAACCAGTTTGCCAATTTGGGCTTTACCAATGATTATTCATTACAGTTTGTTGATCGCCCCGGTTATCGCGCAGGAACCGGCTTCCCCTTTCGTTTTTATAATTTGAGTAAAGAACAGCGTTCCAATTTGGTTCTTCATCCGGTTGTTGCTAACGAAGCTGTTTTGCGCGCACAACTTACGCCACGACGTGGCCGGCGTGTGTTAGAACAATGCAAGGAAAACAATAAACAATACGGATCACCAGTGACGCTTGTTGTTACCAATACCATGCTTGATCAACGTACCAAAAACACAGCTTGGAAGCGTATGTTTTTAGAATTTTTAGAGAGTTATGATATATAAGAATAAGATTACAGATTTGTT
>JABHGH010000056.1 GCA_018672145.1 Flavobacteriaceae bacterium | reverse complement strand
TTTTTTAGTCAGAATATTATATCTGTTGGACTTTAGCTTTAAAAAAAAGCCAAAAAACAAGCTTTTTTTGAAAAGGAACGATTGTTTTTGTTCGTTTTGCAATTACCTTAGGTAGTTTTCCAAAAAAACTATGGTGCGCTTTTACAATTGCCCAGAGATGCTCATACCTGAGTGAAAGTAGTAAATATACACCAAGTAAAAAGTCAAAGATCAATCGAAAGGAAATGATAGCGATCCAATGAGGTAATGGCAATACTTTAGAATAGCATAACATTGAATTGCGAATATTAAAGTATAGTTTTCTTGGGTTTTTCGAATGCAACGTACCACCTCCAAGATGGGCTACTTTTACATCACCTATGTATTTTGTTGTCCATCCATTGACTTTTCCTCGTACGCACAAGTCTATCTCTTCAAAATGCATGAAAAAGTCTTCATCAAAGCCACCTAGGTCATTAAATGTGGTTTTTCGCACCCAAAATGCTGCGCCACTTGCCCAGGTAATGGTCTTGTGATCATCGTATTGTCCAATATCCTTTGAACAATGATTCAAATAACGTCCTCGACAGTAGGGAAATCCTAAAAGATCCAATTGTCCACCACCACCACCAGCGTAATCAAAGGTCGAGTTATTCTGGGCAGAAACGATTTTTGATTGAGCAAAGCCAATTTGGGGATCATTTTCAAAAGCAGCTTGCATTTTTGGAACCCATTCCTCAGAAACTTCAATGTCATTGTTGAGAAGACAATATAAGTCGGCATCAATCTTTGAGAGAGCTCTATTATAACCACCCGCATAGCCGTAATTATCGTCTAACACGAGACATTTGACTTTAGGATATTTTTTCTTGATGAAGCTGAGGGACTCATCCGTTGAGTTGTTGTCAACTATCCAAACAGTTGCATCGCCTTGAAAAGCAAGCACACTTTCTAAATAAGTTGAAAGCAAGTCCTTCCCATTAAAATTTAATATGACGATCGCTACTTTCATTTCATTGAGAACATAAGATTGGCAGTTCCTCACAAAACACATACCATTGGTTTGTATAATCAAAACTACAATAAAAGTGTTCAAGGCCGTTGGTAACCATCATGTACTGCGCTTTGAAATTCATGTTATAACGTGCAATTTGATCAAAGGTTTCTTGTGTAATTGGCACGTTTGGCGCTTTGCATTCAACGATCAATTGTGCAGATCCGTTAGCAGAAAAAACAATGACGTCAAAACGTTTTTTTAACCCAGCTAAAGTAAACTGTTTTTCAGCGTTAATCCATGATTTAGGCGCTTTCTTTTCGTGAATTAGGAATTGAATAACATGCTGGCGAACCCACTCCTCGGGTGTAAGCACAACAAATTTTTTACGAATAGGATCTAAAATGTGCCGCTTGTTTTCACTATTTTTGATCAAAAGCGAGTATGCTTTAAAAGCCAATTTTTGCATACTGCTAAATTGATAAAAAAACATTGAACTCTTTACAAGATATTTTAAAAGCGATTAAGGCGCGAAATTTTTCTCCGATTTACTTTTTGATGGGGGATGAACCGTACTTTATTGACATCATTGAAAATGCGTTAGATCAAAGTGTAGTTACGGAAGAAGAACGTGCTTTTAATCAAACGATTTTCTATGGGAAAGACACTTCTGTTGGTGACATTGTAGATGCCGCTAAACGTTTCCCTATGATGGCAGAGCGTCAATTGGTCATTATTCGTGAGGCTCAGGAACTTTCACGGAATATCCTCCAACTGACAGATTATGTTCAAAACCCGCAGCCCTCAACGGTCTTGGTGTTTTGTTACAAGTACAAAACATTAGACAAGCGAAAAAAACTATATAAAGCTCTTCAAGAAAAATCGATTTTATTTGAAAGCAAAAAACTTTATGAGAATCAAATTCCTGATTGGATTCAACGTTGGCTGAAAGCCAAGAATCGCACGATTAACAACAAAGCATCGCACTTGCTGGTCGAGTGTTTGGGTACAGACTTAAGTACCATCGAGCAATCATTACACAAACTACTTCTTCTAGTTGAACAAGACAGTGAGATCACAGATAAGCATATTGAAGAGCATATTGGATTTAGTAAGGATTTTAACAATTTTGAACTCCGAAAAGCACTTGGAAGTGGAAATTTGGTTCATGCCCAACGCATCTGCCACTACTTTTCGATGCACCCCCGACAACATCCTATTATCGTGACCCTCTCAACGCTCCACAGCTTTTTTACCCAACTTCTTCAATATCATGGATTGGAAGATCATAACCCTAACCACGTTTCTAGAGTGTTAGGTGTCAGACCATTTTTTGTGTCTGAATATCAGCTTGCAGCTAGGCGCTATCCGATGAAGTCGATCACTTTTGTTTTGGATAAAATCCGTACAGCTGATATGCACTGTAAAGGGTTAGATGTTGGTTCAATTCCAGAAAAAGCAATCCTTCGACAACTGATTAACGAAATCGGAGGTTAATCTAACGCAGGAAATTCTTTTGGGTTAGCCTCGTGTATGATTTCATATGCAGCTTCAATGATATCGTCGATGCTGGGTTTGGAGAAATAATCACCATCTGAGCCATAAGCGGGGCGATGGTCTTTTGCGCTTAGTGTTTTAGGAGCACTGTCTAGCAATGAAAAAATATGTTGTTTTTCCATAAGCTCGTTGAGGATGTA
>JABHGH010000085.1 GCA_018672145.1 Flavobacteriaceae bacterium | reverse complement strand
TTACTTGATTTCAACATACTTCTTCGGTTCAGGGATCGCTTCCTTGCGTTTTGGAATTGAGATATGAAGCAGGCCATTGTCATAACTTGCCTTAATTTTGGTTGTGTCAACCGTTTTTGGCAAGCGAAAGCTACGCTGAAAAGCATCATAACTAAATTCTCTACGTGAATAATCACCGTCCGTTGACTCCTGAGTACTTTGATTTTCCGTTGAAATCGTTAAAACATGATTGTCAACTTCGACTTGAAAATCTTCCCGTTTTTTACCGGGAGCAACGAGATCTAACGCAAATCCTTCGCTCTTTTCAATGATGTTGACAGAGGGCACATCGATTGTGCGTGTTGGGTGTTCTATTCCAAAATCTCTAGTGAAAAATTCTTCCAATAAAGATGGAAACCAAGGGGATGTTCTACGTACTAAGTTCATATTATTATTGATTTAAAGATGAATATACTACGTCATATTGCAAAATATAAACCAAACAATTTAATATGCCATAATGACATACATATTGGAAAAACTAGCGACATAATGTCACTCTATCGAAGAGCCTCTTGCACCTTGTCGGCTGCCTCTTGGAACAATACTGCGCTTTGCACCTCAAGGCCAGAGTTGTCAATAAGCTCTTTGGCAACATCTGCATTAGTTCCTTGCAAACGAACAATAATTGGTACTTGAATGGCATCGCCCATGTTTTTGTAAGCATCAACAATTCCTTGTGCAACGCGATCACAACGCACAATACCTCCAAAGATATTGACCAAAATCGCCTTTACATTCGGGTCCTTGAGGATCAAACGGAAAGCGGTTTCCACACGAGCTGCATCTGCAGTACCACCCACGTCTAAGAAATTTGCAGGATCTCCACCCGCTTGTTTAATCAAGTCCATCGTCGCCATTGCCAGACCTGCACCATTGACCATACAACCCACATTCCCATCAAGAGCTACATAACTAAGCCCAACTTCTTTTGCTTCAACTTCTATAGGATTTTCTTCACGCAAGTCGCGTAATTCTTGATAATCCTTATGACGAAAAAGCGCATTGTCGTCTATGGATACTTTTGCATCAACAGCAAGAATTTTATCATCAGACGTTTTGAGCACTGGATTGATCTCAAATAAGGAAGAATCCGATTTGACATAAGCTGTGTAAAGCGAGCTCACGAAACGAACCATTTCTTTAAATGCATTTCCACTCAATCCCAAATTAAATGCAACACGACGCGCCTGAAAAGGCATCAGTCCAACCGAAGGATCAACATCTTCAGTGAAAATTAAATGGGGGGTCTCTTCGGCTACGGTTTCAATATCCATACCTCCTTCAGTCGAATACATGATCATATTACGACCAGTCGCTCGGTTGAGCAAAACAGAAATGTAATATTCCTCAGGTTCGGAATCCCCAGGATAATAAACATCCTCTGCGATTAACACTTGGTGCACACGCTTTCCCTCTGGTGGCGTCTGAGGAGTAACCAAATCCATTCCGAGTATGCTTCCCGAAACCTCTTCAATTTTATCAATGCCTTTTGCAAGCTTAACGCCTCCACCTTTTCCACGACCACCCGCATGAATTTGCGCTTTGACGACAAACCAAGAAGTGCCTGTTTCACTGGTCAATTCCTTGGCTACAGATAGTGCTTCTGCAGTGTTCTGAGCAACTTTTCCACGTTGGATGCGAACGCCAAAAGAAGATAAAATTTCCTTGGCTTGGTATTCATGTACATTCATAGTGCTGTTTATTTTCTACAAAAATAGAAAACATGATCCTTTCTCAATCGAGAAATCAAAGATACTTTTGTTACAATTATAACAATTTGTTGTATTTTTATATATTTACTATAGCTGTTTTTGATATGAACCTGAACAAAATTAAATTTGCAGCAAAATATATATAATGAAAGCCTCTACTTTAACGTCAATTGCAAAGGAGCACGGAAGTCCAATTTATGTCTATGATGCAGAAAAAATTGAGAGTCAATACAATCGACTAACAAATGCTTTTAAAAACGTTGGCAGCCTACGCATTAACTATGCCGTTAAGGCACTCTCCAATGTGAACATTTTGAGTCTTATGCATTCACTAGGTGCTGGCTTGGATACCGTTTCTATTCAAGAGGTCAAACTGGGGCTATACGCAGGTGTTCCTGCTGAGATGATCATATTCACGCCCAATGGTGTTTCGATTGAAGAAATCGAAGAAGCAGCTACTCTTGGCGTGCAAATCAATATTGATAATCTTTCTGTGCTAGAGCAATTTGGCAATAAGCACCCTAAAGTTCCTGTTTGTATTCGAATCAATCCGCACGTAATGGCTGGCGGCAACGCAAACATATCTGTTGGACACATCGATTCGAAATTTGGAATAAGCATTCATCAGTTGCCACACATTGTCAGAATTGTTGATAATACAGGAATGCGCATCAATGGGATTCACATGCACACAGGGAGTGATATCCTAGATATTGATGTGTTTTTACATGCCGCAGAAATTCTATTCAACACTGCACACTACTTTTCTGATTTAGAATTCTTAGATTTTGGAAGTGGCTTTAAAGTCCCTTATCACCCAAATGATATAGAAACAAACATCGAAGAATTGGGAGAAAAGCTCGGCGATCGTTTTGCTGCTTTTTGTCAAGACTACGGCAAAGAACTCACTTTGACTTTTGAGCCAGGCAAATTTTTGGTCAGCGAATCTGGCTATTTCCTCTCTAAAGTGAATGTGGTCAAGCAAACAACTTCAACCGTTTTTGCGCAAGTCAATAGCGGCTTCAACCACCTTATTCGCCCCATGCTTTATGGCGCACAACACCATATTGAAAACATCTCAAACTCCAAAGGACGTGAACGATTCTACTCCGTAGTAGGCTATATCTGTGAAACCGACACTTTCGCCAATAACCGCAGAATCAATGAAATTTCGGAAGGAGACATTCTTTGTTTTCACAACGCAGGCGCCTATTGTTTCTCGATGGCCAGCAATTACAATGCTCGTTTTCGACCTGCCGAGATCCTATGGCACGAAGGTGAGGCAAAACTCATTCGTAAGGAAGAACAGTTTGACGATTTGCTTCACAACCAAGTTGTCCTAGACATGGCTGCAGTGAAGGTATAGTAAGAATTCCCTTATGCGATTTTTTTCTTTTTTGCACGTAAACGTGCAAAAAAAAAACGATGGTTCACGTTGATTTATTGACAGTTCACGCCAAATTTTAGGAGTTTGTTGATCACTTTGTTATGTTATGCAAAAATCAGTGCGATGAAAACACCCCATCTTACCCTCCTTATTCTATTGAGTTGTTGGATGGTTCCTGCCCAATACAACTCTGACTCAAAGACCCAAAACTGGAACAATATCATATCGGTTTCAAAAATGGAAGGAACACATACCTCAGGGCTACAATTTTCCTACCTAAAAAACACCAACTATTGGTGGAATGACTGGCTTATCCCATTGAGTTTTGGTTTTCAAACCAAAGAGATTCAAGAAGATACCTTCCTTGAATCACCATACCTA
>JABHGH010000057.1 GCA_018672145.1 Flavobacteriaceae bacterium | reverse complement strand
TTGGCGAGGCCTAAATAATCGTTTACGCTCCAAGTAATTACTTCTTTACCTCGGAATATCATGCGATTTCCAATCGGGCCTTCTAACTTCGGAAATGCAAAGTATCCTTCCGCAATTGTAGACCATTTACCCAATGGGCCTCTGTCCGTACGCATTCTATCAAAAATATCGTTGTTCATTGTTCTTTTTCTGTTGTCAAATATAAGTAACAAGTATTTATTTAATATACTCTATTACTTCTTCGTCTTGTAAATGATTCGCATCAAAAAAACCTTGTTCTTTCATCCACTTATCATTGTATATCTTGCTCATGTATCTGGACCCGTGATCACAAAAAATAACCACCACTATACTGTCTTTATCAAAGAATAAATTTTGTTTATTGAGCTGGCGTATTGCTTGAAGTGCTGCTCCAGAAGTATAGCCCACAAAAAGACCTTCTTTTTTGGCAATACCTCTAGCAGAATGTGCACTTTCCTCATCAGTTACTTTCTCAAAATGATCAATCACACCAAAATCGGTCACAGAAGGAATAAGATTTTTCCCTAGACCTTCTATTCTGTATGGATATATTTCATCTTCGTCAAACTCAGAGGTTTCATGAAACTTTTTGAGAACAGACCCGTAAGCATCAACTCCAATGATCTTAACGTCTGGATTTTGAGACTTTAAATATTTACCAATACCCGAAATCGTTCCTCCTGTTCCACTAGCGGCAACCAAATGCGTGATTTTGCCACCCGTTTGATTCCATATTTCAGGACCAGTAGAACGGTAATGTGCTTCGGTATTTAAATCGTTAAAATATTGATTGATGTAAACCGAACCTTTTAACTCTCTGTGCAATCGTTTTGCAACTTGATAATATGATCTGGGATCGTCAGCGGCTACGTGACCAGGGCATACATATACTTTAGCACCCATAGAGCGCAACATATCAATTTTGTCAGGAGAAGATTTGGAAGTAACAGCTAGCACACATTGATACCCCTTAACAATGCTGACCATAGCCAAGCTAAAGCCAGTATTGCCTGACGTAGTTTCAATGATAGTACTTCCTGGTTTTAAAATATTTTTACGCTCAGCTTCTTCAATAATATGAAGAGCAATTCGATCTTTATTTGAATGACCAGGATTAAAGAATTCGGCCTTAGCAAAGTAAGTGCCCAAAAAACCTTCAACGGAAGCATTCAGCTTTATTAGCGGCGTATTGCCAACCAAGTCTAATGCATTGTTATATGCGTCTATTGTTTTTTTAATCATGAGAAACAAGCTTCTCCAATATGGTTTTGAGTTTTCAAATTTAATGAAATTTAATGTTTTTATTGAAAATCAATTTAACATTGATTCATCAATCAATAAAAAAGAGCGTTCTATAAGCACATCATCGTAAACAAAAATGAATAATTTGAAGTAAATTGATATATTCGCAAAAAAGCTGCTATGTTTACACAAGATCAATACACAAAACTTAAAAATCGCCTGGTTGCGTTGAGGGGGTCTCTTTGACGTTGATTCACTAAAAATAGACGTTCAAAACAGGGAAGAAAAAACCCTAGCACCTAATTTCTGGGACAATGCATCTGAAGCTGAGGCTTATATGCGTGCACTACAACCAGACAAACAGTGGTTGGCAGATATTGAATTACTCAATACACAGATAGAGGATATTTCTGTTTTGATTGAGTTTGCCAAAGCAGGTGATGATGTAAATGAAGAACTCAACGATTCTTTTACAAAAGCAACGAACTTTATTGAAAACCTTGAGTTCAAAAATATGCTTTCAGAAGAAGGCGATTCACTGTCAGCAGTTCTTCAAATCACTGCTGGCGCAGGTGGTACAGAAAGTTGTGATTGGGCATCAATGTTAATGAGAATGTACATGATGTGGGCTGAAAAAAAAGGACTAAAAACGAGAGAATTAAATATGCAGTCAGGTGATGTTGCCGGAATAAAAACTGTAACCATTGAAGTAAAAGGTGATTATGCCTTTGGCTGGCTAAAAGGTGAAAATGGTGTACATCGACTGGTTCGCATCTCCCCTTTTGATAGCAATGCAAAACGTCATACCAGCTTTGCCTCTGTATATATTTATCCTCTTGTTGATGAAAGCATTAAAATCGAGGTAAATCCAGCTGATATTGAAATTACTACAGCTCGCTCAAGTGGTGCTGGCGGTCAAAACGTAAACAAAGTAGAAACCAAAGTGCAATTAACGCATAAGCCCACAGGTATACAGATTTCTTGCTCAGAAACAAGATCACAACATCAAAATAGAGATCGTGCTATGCAAATGCTGCGATCACAACTCTATGAAATTGAACTCCAAAATAAAAGACAAACACGTGCTGCCATTGAAGCAAATAAAATGAAAATCGAATGGGGGTCACAGATTAGAAACTATGTGATGCAACCCTATAAAATGGTTAAAGATGTCAGAAGCGGTCATGAGTCTTCTGGAGTTAACGCAATTCTTGATGGTGAAATAGACCCCTTTTTAAAAGCATTTTTGATGATGAATCAGCAACCTAAAAACGAGGTACTTTAAATGATAAAAAATATTGTATTTGATCTCGGTGGTGTTCTCATAGACTGGAACCCAGAATATGTTTTTCTTAAGGAGTTTAGAGGCGATCGGGAGAAAATGAATTGGTTTTTCAATACGATTTGTACATCATCGTGGAACGAGGAACAGGATGCTGGATACAGCATTGAAAAGGCAACAAACGAACGTGTAGCCATGTTCCCAAAACATGAACGTCTTATACGTATGTATTATGGTGAGTGGGAACAAATGTTAGGATTCGAGCACACCGAAACAGTCGAAATTCTCAGGCGCTTACATGATTCAAAAGAGCATTCAATCTATTCGTTAACCAATTGGAGCAACGAAACTTTCCCTGTTGCCTTAAAGAAATTTCCATTTTTATCGTGGTTTAAAGGTATCCTAGTTTCTGGAGACGTAGGGTTAAAAAAGCCAGATCCTGAAATTTACAAACTATTATTAGATAGATATGGTCTCGAAGCAAATACGTGCGTATTTATTGACGACCGCACTGAAAACGTTAAGGCTGCCTCTGCTCTTGGATTTAGTGGAATTGTTTTTAAGAATCACACCCAACTCAGCAAAGATTTAAAAAAATTAAATATTATTTAGATGATGAAAAATGCAATACTTTCTGTAATTCTTTTGGCAACCTGTGTTACTAGTTTTGGTCAGTCTCGTAACATATCCTTGAATGGTGTGGTTGTTGGTGGCGAAAATAATGATGTGCTTCCTTTTGCTACTGTATCCGTTACAAACAATGCAAATCAACTCATAGATGGAGGCATTACAGATGAAAATGGAATCTTTCAACTTAGTGTTCCTCCAAACACATATTCAATTTCTGTAGAATATATTGGTTTTGAAACTCTTACAATAAATGCAAAGCCTTATGCCAACTCTGTTGATTTAGGGTCGTTACAACTCACCTATTCTATTGAATCGCTTGAGGGTATTGATGTAATAGGAGAAAGCGCTGAAGTTGAAATTCGTCTTGATAAACGAGTGTACAATGTTGCGAAAAATAACATCACAAAAGGAGGAACAGTATCAGACGTTTTAGAGAATGTCCCCTCTGTTTCTGTTGATATTGATGGTGAAATTGAACTTCGTGGAAACACAAATGTGCGTATCCTTGTTGATGGTAAACCTTCAGGGCTGGTTGGCCTAGGCGGTGTAGATGCGCTCACTAGACTTCCTGCTGAATCAATTGAAAAAGTGGAAGTTATTACTTCTCCATCCGCTCGATACCAAGCAGAAGGCGCTACAGGAATCATTAACATTATTCTTGCTAAACAATTTCTTAAAGGACTGAATGGAGTTTTTACTGCGTCGGGTGGCAGAAACGATAGTTACGTTGGCACCGCCAATATGAACTATAGAAAAGGAAAAGTTAACTTTTTTACAAATTCTGGTTATAGAGATCAAACAAACAATGGGAATGCGCTCCAGGACAATAATTACAACAGCCAAGTTGAGTCTATTAAACGCTATGTAGAAGAAAGAACCTTTGACAGAAGACGAGAAGGATACAATGTCAATCTAGGGATTGAATACAAAGCCAGTGAAAAATCTACCTTAACCCTTTCCTATTTAACAACCGACAGAGATGGAACAGACCTTACCATTAACCAACAATCTCAAATTCGAATAGATGACTCCGTAGTAAGAACAGTCCGAAACGAAAACGAAGTAGATGTTGAAAAAAACAATCAACTTTCACTAGATTTTGAACATAAGTTTAACACTAAAGGTCACAAGATAACCGCCACATTACAAACTGAAGAAAGTGACGAGACGGAAATTTCGTCAATAGAATCTTTTTTTGAAGATGGAACAACCCCTGCAGACTTGAGCGAAGTAAATACCACCATTGAAACGCAAGAACAAAAACTCGCGCAAGTCGATTATATACTTCCGATCAATAAAAACACGCAGTTTGAAGCTGGTTATAGGGGCACCGGAAGGAATCAATTTACTGATTTTAAAATCGAAATCGAGGACAATGCTGGGCTAGTCTCTATTGATGAAAACTTATCCAACACACTTGACTACCAACAAGAAGTTCATGCCATATACACACAATTTGGAAAAAAAATAAATTCTTTCTCTTTTTTGGTAGGTCTTCGTGTGGAAAACACATCTATCTATGTGGAACAGCTAAAGTCTGACTCCCCATTAAATGACGACAACTATACTGACCCATTTCCAACTGTAAATTTGGGATGGGAAATTAGTCCTAAGGCGAGTGTTACTTTAGGCTATAACCGAAGAATATCCAGACCTGGGTCATGGTCTTTAAATCCATTTCAGTCAAGATCCAGTAAGACAAGTTACTTTCAAGGAAACCCAGAGCTCAATCCTAGCTATTCAAATGGATTTGATTTGGGTTATCTCAAACAGTTTAAGAAGGTTACCCTCAATACTTCCATTTACTACAGAAAAACCACAGATGCGGTGAATAGAGTTGCTATTGTTACCGACGAAACTGTCCTAGTCAATGGCATTGAAACTCCTGTAATTCGACGTTTGCCAATCAACTTAGGAACAGAAGATCAGTATGGAGTTGAATTTAACACTTCGCTACGATTGGTAAAAGGAATGCGAACAAATGCTAGTGTCAACTTCTATAAAAGTATAGAAAAAGGAAGTTATCAAGGCGTACGATATGATTCAGATAATGCCAGTTGGTCTGGAAATTTTAGTAACTCCTACCGTCTTCCCTTTTCGATTCAATCTCAGTTTTCATTGCGTTACCGAGGTCCTAATGATTCTGCCTTTGGAAAAAGCAAAGGATTCCTGTACACAGATTTAGCATTGAGTAAAGACATACTCAACGAAGACGCCACATTGAATTTCAGATTTAGCGACCTATTCAATACTGGTAAATATGATTATCAAACAACAACTTCTCTTGCAGTAACCAATGGAATCTATCAGCGTCGTGAACCCACATACACACTAACGTTTACCTATAGATTTAGACAGGAGAAAAACAGACAGAGACGAGGCTCAAATTCCTATAACCAAGGTGGTTATGGCCAATTTGAATTGTAAGATTTATTCTTTTTTGTTTTCTTTTTTTTCCTTAAGCCACTCAAGTAGACTTCCGCCGAGCCAATAAGGGATGACAAAGCCAATGAGAAAAATCATAAGCCAAAAACCAATCGTAAGAATGGTTAAAAAAAGTAAAAATCCTAAATACTGATCAAATGAGAACATATTTCGTTTTTGATATTGCAAATGTATTTAGAAAGTTTGATGCAAACAAGGGTGGTTAATAAAATCAGCATTTGATTTTTCTTACCTTTGCATAAACTAATTTTCATGTCATTCCGAATTGAAAAAGATACGCTTGGAACAGTCAATGTGCCAGCCGATAAATATTGGGGCGCACAAACTGAGCGTTCACGCCATAATTTCAAGATTGGCGATCCTGGTTCTATGCCGATTGAGCTCATCTACGGTTTTGCTTATTTAAAGAAGGCAGCAGCATTTGCTAATCATAAGCTAGGGGTCTTGGAAGAATCAAAACGAGATCTGATTGCCAAAGTGTGTGAAGAAATCCTAGAAGGACGCCTAGATGATCAATTCCCCCTTGTAATATGGCAAACGGGCTCTGGAACACAATCAAACATGAATGTTAATGAGGTCGTTTCTAATCGAGCGCATGTCATTGCTGGAAATGAGTTGGGTAAAGGCGAAAAAACACTACATCCAAACGATGATGTTAATAAATCACAGTCATCAAATGACACATTCCCAACAGGCATGCACATTGCTGCATACAAACTCATTGTTGAACACACTATACCTGCTCTACGACAGTTAAAAGAAACATTCTATGCAAAGTCAAAAGCCTTTACAAATGTGATCAAAATCGGGCGTACGCACATGATGGATGCGACTCCTTTGAGCCTAGGTCAAGAGTTTTCTGGTTATGTGGCACAAATCGAATATGGCTTGAAAGCCTTGGAAAACACCCTCCCCCATCTTTCCGAATTGGCTTTAGGAGGAACCGCAGTCGGAACAGGAATCAACACACCAAAAGGGTATTCAGAAACAGTCGCAAAATATATTTCAGAATTCACGGGACATCCGTTTGTAACAGCTCCAAACAAATTTGAGGCCTTAGCCAGTCACGATGCTTTTGTAGAGACCCACGGCGCCTTACGTCAAATTGCAGTTTCTCTTCATAAAATAGCCCATGACATCCGCATTATGGCTAGTGGTCCACGATCGGGAATAGGAGAATTGTCAATACCTGCGAATGAGCCTGGAAGCTCAATTATGCCTGGAAAAGTCAACCCAACACAATGTGAAGCCCTGACCATGGTTTGCGCT
>JABHGH010000060.1 GCA_018672145.1 Flavobacteriaceae bacterium | reverse complement strand
TTCACGAGCGTAGTAGCTGCGATGAACGTCTTGCCAAAAGGCTAACGAGCGATCGCCCTCTCCTTCAGCATAGGCAAAATCTGAATCGACGGTGCCAAAGGTCATCACTGAAACAGCAGCGGTTTGGATTACTGCTTTGGGCACACCAGACCAATTGCTGATGATGTAGTGGTTGCCCACTTTGGGCAGGGTTTCATTATTGGTTGTATACCACCAGAGCGATGTAGCAGTGGCTTGTTTGACACCTTGTACTACCAAATCGGCACAGAGATTGGCATCTTTGGCATTGTCACAAAAATAGAAATGGGGAGGACGGGGAAGTTCTCCGACTTGTGGATGTGCTGCTAAAAAGCCCTGCCAAAAGAGATTGAGTTGTAGAGATGAATTCATGGGAAATTAAACGTTTATTTTTCTATGGAAAAAGACCCTTCCGAAAAGGTTTTTGCCTTTCCGCTGATTTGGACTCTTTCGCCTTTGTAATCACACCAGATTTCGCCCCCACGAGACGAACATTGCCTTGCGTGAAGACTTGTTTTGTGAAGTTGTTTTGCCCAATACGGAACTAGAGTGCAGTGTGCAGATCCTGTAACGGGATCTTCCAAAATGCTGGCTTGTGGCGTAAAAAAGCGGGACACAAAATCATGGTGCTCGCCTGGGGCAGTCACGATAACACCACCAGTACTGAGGTTGATTTGATCAAAGGTAGAACGATTAATTTCGAGTTTTTCCAAATCCGATTGTTGATCATAAACAAGCAAATAGTCACGTGCTTTAAAGACCGCTTTGGGCGGAATACTCAGCGCCTGTGCAATGGGTGTCGGGAGCAAAGCCTCTTTGCCTTCACGAGTGGGAAAATCTAGATGATACAGACCATTGTGATAAGAGACGTAAAGCGAACCACTTTTGGTGGTAAAGTGAATGGGTTGTTGTGTAAATTTTTGATGTGCTAACAGGCAGTGAGCCGTGGCTAAGGTCCCGTGACCGCAGAGATCAATTTCGATATCGGGTGTAAACCAACGCAGCGCAACGCTTGTGGTCTCGCGGATAAAAAAAGCAGTTTCTGCTACCGCATTTTGTTGCGCTATTCGAAGCATAACCTCGTCGGGAAGCCAAGCCGTAAGAGGAACCACACAAGCCGGATTGCCGCCAAAGGGCTGATCGCTAAACGCATTGATTTGGTACAGAGGGTATCGCATGATTCAAAAATACACATTTTACCCACAGAAACGTACGCCAAAAAAAACCACATTATAGCTAGTATTCGTTTGTGATTTTTTCATCCATTATTTACACTTTCTCTCACTTTTTACGGCATTTTGGCTAAAAAACACAGACAAAATCGATTTTTCACTCAAAAAATGACCATTTTTCCTTAAAAAGGGTTTGCGAGCCTCAGAAAAAGTCCTTTCCTTTTAGATCAACCAACATTCACTTAATACGAAATTTACACTATTCCTGTAGTACCCGCAGTATGCCATATACACAATTACAGATCAGGCTATGGGGCATTCACTCTACATGGATGGATATACACGATCAATATGTCGCTCTTGAACGTAGGCACCTCTTTACTAAAGGCCACAACCAGTTTGCAGTTTGCTTACTACTGCTTTATAAAGGAATAATAAAGAAACACAAGCTGTTTTCATGATGGATCAATGAAGTTGAATGACAGAATGCGAAATCCCCGTTTGGTTATAATGGGGATTTTTTAGTTGATTATTCGTGCTGGGTTTAGGATATTTTTGGGGTCAAGGAGTAGTTTGATTGCCTTCATGAGTTCCATTTCGGGTTTTGTACGAGACAGGTGTAGGTAGGGTTTTTTATCAATCCCAATGCCATGTTCCGCAGAGATCGACCCTTTGATTTCTTGTAGAGGTTGGTACACAATATCGTTGATGTTTTGTGTGAGTATTTCACTGTTGTTCTCCTTTCCGACAATGAGGTGTATGTTTCCGTCAGCGACATGCCCAAAGGGATATACATCCAAAACGCCTTTTAGATTTTTAAGATTTTGAACAATGCTATCGATAATTTCGCCTATTCGGTCAATGGGAATGCTAATGTCATAGTGTTGGTTGTGTTTTGCGTTTTGTTCCAGAAGAGCGACATCTTCTCTGATTTTCCAACATTCCTCTTGCTCACTAGCAGAGTCAAAAAACGCAGCATCGCTAATCCATTCATGCTCAAAGCTATGAGCACAGGCGTCTTGTAAGTCATTGGAATCCCGTTCAACGTTTTTGCCAAGCATCTCGACAAAGATGACATAATTGTCGGGTTTTTGTATTGGGGATTTATAGGGGGTTTCTTCAGCAGTGATGGTTGAGTATGTGTTTTTCCATAGGAGTTCAAATCCAGTGAGCCTTGGGCCTAGATGTTGGTCAAAATAGCGCATGGTTTGCAGGACATTTTTGAATTGATTTGTAGTGAGTATGGCGGAGAGTCTTGTTTGTGGTTTTTCGATGAGTCGAAAGACGACTTTGGTGACGACACCAAGGATTCCTTCTGCGCCGATAAAGAGTTGTTTTAGGTCAATTCCAGAGTTGTCTTTTCGCAGTGTTTTTAGGTTTTCGATAATGGTTCCGTCGGGCAAAACGACTTCTAGACCAAGGACCCAACTTCTGGTCATTCCATAGCGAAACACACGAAGCCCCCCAGCATTAGTTGAGACCACACCACCGACTTGTGCAGATCCCTTAGCCCCAAAGCTCAAAGGGAGAAACAAATCTTCTTTTTCGGCAGCTGTGAGTACGTTTTCGAGAATGGCGCCAGCTTGAGCAGTGACCGTTCGGGTTTGTGTATCGACAGCCTCAATGGCGTTCATTTTTTCAAGGGAAACCACGAGTTGATCTGGGTTTGCTTTTGTTGCGCCTACCAGATTGGTCAGTCCGCCATGCACAATGACCTTTTGGTCGTTTTTGTGACACCACGTTAGTATGGTTGCAACCTGTTCTGTGGTGCGCGGGAAACATACGCCTTTACAAGTAAGAGGCTCTTCGGTTTTCCAAATGTGAAAGAAACGGCTTTTTGCCTGATCGGCATGTAAGCTGCCTTGGATCTGGTCGAGCAATTCGTTGATGTTTGGGTGGCTCATAGTGAGTGTTTATTAAACGAATATACACATAAGCTAACAACAAATCACGTAGAATATCTAGAGTGGAATTGACCACCCTAAGCTGATGGAGAAATATCCTGATGAGGAAAGGTCTTCGTCTTCAAAAATGTTGTTGGGAAAATTTAGGATATAGCTGAAGTTGATGTCTAAGGCATCATTGTCAAAGCTTAGAGGCAATTCGATTTGGCTATTGATTCGATCAAAAACGGATGATTCCTTATATCTAAAGATGGAAAGCTGTTCGATGATATTTTGCTGACTGAATAGGATGTATATATTGGGTTCAAAGGAGAGTTCAAAAGCGCCTATTTTCGTGAGCGTAGTTTCGTAGGAGACAGAAGAGGAGAGGTAATTGCTTGGCTCGGCACCAAAGAGATATCCCCCTGCGACATTGATTTGAAGGTTGTTGAGCTTGTAGTTCACACTTGACGATAGGCGATGGTCGTTGATCCCCTCACTATCTTCGCCAAGAAAAGAGTAGTTGTAGCTAGCACTGACCGACCATTTTTTTTCTTTTCCGAGTGACCAAAATTGTCCAGCACCAATCGAAAACAAATCCCATGCGGGGTCGATCTCACTGTAATAGGTACCGCCGGCAAACAGATATGTTCCACCACTATTGAGATAGGTCAAGCTGGGTGCAAGTCCAAATTGGTCAATGTCAAAGTCCCGCCCAGAAAAATAGGCCTGATCGTCATAGCTGATTGAGGCGTATAAAAACCCGCCTTTGAGATCGTCATATGCCTGTAGGACAGCAAGTGTGTCCACAACAAAAAGCTCATCGAGGAGTTCGTCGACATCTGTAGATTTTTCAGAGTTTGTTGTTTGTGCGAGGGACAGTGAAAAGCAAAAGAAAAGCAGCCCGAAAAAAGAAAAATGACGCATACGTAAATATAAAAAAAAGCACCCTCTGGGTGCTTTTATAATTGGACAAAAAAGGAATTAATTTTTTGTGTTTTTCATTTTCTTTTTCTTCATTCTCTTTTTGATTTGCCGCTTTTTTTGATTGAGAGGCCCTTTTTTATCTTTCAGTCGTTGTCTTCGTTTTTTGAGTTTTTGCTTTTGCTCTGGGGTTAGCGACTCTCTGAAAGAACTTTTAAGGGCTTGTACGGATGTTTTGTGGGTGTCCAACAGGTCGATCTGGTCTTGGGTAAAGGAGGCGCGAAGCGCTTCACGTCTTTCTTTTCGATTGAGGTCTTGGTTGTCAAGAATAGCCAATTGGTCATCGGATAAGGAGTTTTTAAAAGCCTCGCGTTGGCTTTTTACTAAGTCATTTTGCTCTTGCAACAAGGCAAGTTGGTCAGGCGTAAGAATTTTTTCCATGCCTTTATTGCCATTTCTTTGTGCTTGTTGGGTGTCATCTGCATCTTGTGCGTTGATCATTCCACATATTAAAAATGTGATGATGAGGAATAGGCGTTGTAAGTATTTCATGTTCATTGAGTTTTGATTCTATCCTTTAGACCTGTATTAGGTCAAAAAGTTTTAATCGATTTCATTTAAAACGTAATTTTCTTCGAACCAATCCGCAAACTCATCATCATCAACGACGAGTGAGTCGAGCAGGAGACTATCAAAATTGTTGAGTTCCTCATTGCCATTGCGCAAAAACCAAGTGGTTGCCAAAGCCAAAATAAAAACTGCAGCCATTTTTAGCATCCAAGTTTTGATGCGCAACACAGGAGCTGGTATGCTTTGCTCGTTTTGGATTTTGTCAAGGATTTTCGCTTTGGAGGTTGAAAAATAGTTTTCAGGGAGCTCAAAACCCAGTTTTTGATGTGAATTTGTTTTTTGATTCATGTGATAACAATTTGATTCGACAGGATTTGTTTTGCTTTATAAAAGAGTGATTTGACGGAATTTTCATTTCGATTGGTGATTTCAGCGATCTCGGAAAACTTGAGTTCGTCATAGTATTTCATACAAAACACTTCTCTTTGATTGTCATCGAGTCTAGCGATGATCTGTTGTAGTGACGCGTCGGTGGCATCGGCATCAAAATAGGGGTCTGCATACAGATTTTCTAATCGATACTTGATGACTTCATCACGAAGGCGAACCCGTTTTTTATTGGACTCCAAAAAGCGCATGGCTTCGTTGTAGGCGATGCGATAGCACCAGGTCTTAACCGAACTTTTAAAAGCAAATTTACCAAGCCCTTTATAGATTCGCACATAGGTAAGTTGGAGCACGTCATCGGCGTCTTCATGTACCAACACCCATTTTCGAATGGCCCAGTAGAGTGGTTCGTGGAAATGATCCACAATAAGTCGTACGCCGGCACGGATATTATTCTGACGAAGGCAATGGGAGATATGTTGTTCTACATCTTTCAGCGCAATAGTTTATGATTTAGACCCTTAAAGTTGTAAAAAGTTTTATGAGAATCCAAAAAAAAGAGATTTGAACTCGATATAAAAAATTTGTTACTTTGTAAAGTATCCTCAAATCTTTCAAACATGAAATACTTCTTACTTTGTTTTTCAATTTATTTATTATTTTGCTGTAAATCCAACACAATGAATAATCGTAACACAGCCCTCACGGCTACAGAACAACAAGCACGAAGTCCAGAAGATGTTTTTGAACAACTCCAAGCAGGGAATACTCGTTTTGTCAACAGCACTCCTTATCAGGTGGATGCTTCGGCTCTTCGCAGCGAAACTGTTGACGGACAACATCCGCAGGCGGTTGTGTTGTCGTGTATTGATTCACGTGTGCCTGTTGAAATGGTTTTTGACCAACACATAGGCGATATTTTTGTTGCACGTGTAGCAGGGAATTTTGAAAACGATGACATCTTGGGGAGTATGGAATATGCTTGTGCTGTTGCTGGGAGCAAACTTGTTGTTGTTTTAGGTCACGCTGGTTGTGGAGCAGTGAAGGCAGCTTGCGATGGTGTCGAACTCGGTCACATAACGGGCTTGTTGTCCTCTATTGCACCAGCGGTAAGCAAAGTAGAAGGGGAGACAAACAAAACTCCGACGAGCAAAGACAGTGACTTTGTCAATGCTGCGATTGCTGAAAATGTACGTATGACCATGGCGCGTATCTTGGAGAAGAGCAGCATATTAAAAGAGCTTAACGACGCAGAAAAAATTGCTGTTGTTGGAGGTGTCTATCAGCTTGATTCAGGTCAAGTGATTTGGCTGGACTAGTTTTCAAGAGGGACGTTATAGTCAAACAGCGATTTGCCGTGGATATCTAGAAATGAAAAATTGATATTGCGTTTTTCCCAATCAATGTCTAGAACACCATAACTATTCACACCAATGCTATTTCCGACCCGATAGGGGTTTTCTTCGTTCAGGTTATTGGTGAGTGCTTCCGTCATTCCACTAGAAGTAGCGTCGTATAGCATGGTGTATCCAATGTCTTTTTGAGAGAGTTCAGACATATGCCGATCACCAGTCAAAAAGATTGGATTTTTGACGTTGTATTTTTTGAGTAGCGCCACAAATCGCTTTGCTTCGTTGGGATAGTTTTGCCACTTTTCAAAGGGATGGTTTGGAGATAGAAACTGCACCCCACTGGCAAACAGGTGGACTTTTGCCGAGGAGTTTTTGAGTTCGTTCTCGAGCCACACCCATTGTTCCTCACCGAGAATAGTTCCTTCATAATCAGGGGGATAAGGGTCGTTGTAAGGTTTTGGTTTGTAGGGTGTTTTTAAATAGCGGTTGTCCAGAAGTATGAGTTTTGTTTGTTTATTCTTTCCGAGGTCATAAGATTGGTAAACTCCAAGGTGTTGGTAAACGGGATTGTCTTTTGGGATGCTTAAAAAATGAAGGAAGTCTTTTCGACTTTGCGCTTTGTGTTTGTAGTCTCGCCCCGCATTGTTGAGACCATAGTCGTGGTCATCCCAAGTGCCAAAGACTTTTGTAGCTTGTAGAAGTGCTTGGTAACTTTCTTTTGCTTTGAGTTGGCGAAAGCGCTTTCTGAGGTGCTTTGGCTTTCCGTCTTTTCCATATACAACATCTCCTAGCCACACAAAGGCATCGGGCAGACTGTTGGCGATGGAGGTAAGGATGGTGTCGCTGTTTGAGTCTTTGACCTTGTGGCAAGACCCAAAAGCAATGGTTTGACTGTGGGCAAGAAAGCTTGCACATAAAAAGAGGAAAGAGGCAGATAGTACTTTGATCATTTGTGAGATGGTTAGAAAAGGAAAGATAAATAAAAGTGTTGACACCCCATGCTTTATTGTGAATGAAATGAGGAACTTCATTTTATATGCTATATGAAAAATGGAAATAGTGAAAAGACTTTATGTAGGTCATAAAAAAAAACCACCGCGATAGCGGTGGCTCCCTTTAGCTTTTTTATGGCAACTACCCTTCATTGCCA
Source organism: Flavobacteriaceae bacterium (assembly GCA_018672145.1). Classification (GTDB taxonomy): domain Bacteria; phylum Bacteroidota; class Bacteroidia; order Flavobacteriales; family Flavobacteriaceae; genus UBA724. The sequence goes on along the minus strand of JABHGH010000060.1, from coordinate 8,523 downwards.
GCTAAAGAGAAAAAACGGTCATTAGCGAAATGTACAGTTTTCTTTTTTTAAAAAAAGAGGTAGTTTTTTGACAGAAATCAGATGATTGTTCTGATTTACAAAACAAAAAAATAGAAAACGAATTCTAAGAGGAAGAGATTGTCAAGAAAAATACAAATGGATATTCACGTCAGTTTTTTTTAGATCTAGGGGTTTGAACAATCACAAACGTATGCAAATTATTACAAAAGGAGTATATTTCTTTACAAAAAGTAAACGTTGAGCAAGATAAAAACTATTATATTTAGACTCTTAAAATTTAAACAATCAAAAATGAAAAACATATGGATATTGGTTGTGGTTTTTGCTCTAGGGAGTTGTGCCACACCATCGAGTGATACAGAATTAAAGGGAGTAGGATTTTTCACACCTGACCCTGAGTCAACTTTTGTTACAGGATCAGACGAAATCACTGATTTGTGGACAAAGTACTTGGATGCGCACAACAATCAAGACCTTGAAGCGATCAAGTCTATGAGTGCAGACTCCATTTATATATTGGGTCCTGACGGTTCGGAAACCCGTACCAAAGAACAACAGTCAGCGTTACTCGAACAATGGTTTGCAGCAGCAAATCCAAAATGGGATGCGAACTGGGCGATGCCATACAAATCACTTCCTGGTGGTGAAGAATGGATCATTTCAGGTCACGCAGTAACAGAGACAGTCGAAGGAGAAGAGTCTGTGACACTTCAGATGATTGATGGAGAGATTAAAGATGGAAAAGTACATCAATTCTTTGTGTATGCAGCGAAACCACCATCTCGTGATACAGCAGAGTAAGAATAGATTTTTCTAGACTTCTAAGAAAACACCCTTCGGGGTGTTTTTTTTATGTTTAGGATTGCCCGTTTTCAAGGGTTGAAATCGTCCTCTACCTTCAAAATGAACACGACTTTTCTTTATTAATGTTGGATAAAAAGTGATTGATAAAACGACAGTTATACACAACATAAGATGCTGTGAATTAAGATATTAACAATAACAGAGACTTAGAATTAATTGATTTTTAATAAAGTTGTTAATAACCTAGTTACTATACTAAGAAAAATAGCTTTGACTTCTATCTAAATTTACAGTAACAGTAATTGAACCAAGAAAAGCTTGAGAAATCAACTAAGTTCTAATCATAGAATTACTTCCCTACAGGGCAAACAGCTAAACCAAACAGGGTTTTCTGACAGGTTTTCTACCCCCATTACTTTTTTGATTTCTACCCTCTTTTTCTTTCTTTTATCCTTTACATTATTTGCTCAAGATCAAACCTTTACAGTTACCTATAGTAGTGGTGTTGGATTTATGATTGACAACCAACAACAGCCTACTTTGACCCTAGAAAAAGCAAAAACATATCGGTTTGACTTATCAGATAGTTCACTATTAATTTATGACTTTGCATTTAGTACAACTTCAGACGGCACATTTGGTGGAGGTACAATTTTCACTGATGGTGTAACATATGTTGGGACGCCAGCAAATTCAGGTGCTTATGTAGATATAACGGTTCCAATCAGCACAACATCTTTATATTACTTTGATGAAAGTTATTCTAATAGAGGAGGCACAATAACTTTAACCGAGCCCAAGTATATTGAAGTAACATCCTATGCCAATGTTATCGACAATGATGATGGGACTGTTGGAGGTGGTACAGTTAGTAACGGAGATAAAATTGAGTATCGCGTCAATGTCACCAACCTCTCCGATGCTCCGATATCATCTCTGAGCCTGTCTTCATTTTTTCAAGGGGCAGACAATTCTTCTTTATCGTTAACAGAAGCGCTTACTTTTTCATCATCTAATGCAGGATCAAGTGAGGGGACTTTGAGTGTTGGTGAAACGGCAACCTATGTTGCCTCTTATACCTTTGAAACAGCTGGCGTTTCAGCTGGGGGCGTTGAGTTTTATGCAATAGCGACTGGAAGCACTCCTGGAGAAACAGATAACGCTACAGACACAAGTGATGATGGTCGGGATTATGACGGAAATACATCAGATGATCCAAATCAAACGAATGTTGGCGATTCCATTACGAGTATTGAAGTGGAGAAAACCGCTGATTATTCGGGCACACAGCCTGTTGTTGGCGAAGTGTGGTCATATACCATTACAGTCACCAACACAGGTTCGGCAGATTTGACAAATATTGTTGTCAATGATGTGGTCACAGATAATAATGGTCGCACCCTTGCATTTGTATCACCTGCTACGCCTCCTTACATTATATATATATCTTCAGACCAAGGTTCAACAGAAGGAGACCTTGTTTCAGGAGAAACCTCAACCTATACAGCTACGGTCATCTTTGACCAGGCAGCTGCTGATGCTGGGGGAATTCAAAACTGTATTGATGTAGCTGCCGCTAATACAAATGATCAAACAGACACAGCAACGGATGATTACCCATGTGTTGAAACAGATTATGTTGAATCTCCTAGCATTGAAGTTACAAAAACAGCTACAATCTCTGATAATGGAGATGGGATTAATGGAACAGGGGATGTTATCACCTATGAAATTTTTATTGAAAACACTGGAGATGTGACCCTAACTGGGGTAAGTTTAACTGAGGATTTTGAAGATTTTAGTGCAAATAATTTAAGTACTTCTTTGTCAGGTCCAACATTTGATTCCTCATCACTAGGCTCATCAGCTGGGACACTTCAAGTCGGTGAGAAAGCCAGATATCTTGCCACATATACAGTAGGCCTACTCGCAGCAAACTCTGGCGGTGTTACTAATCAAGTAACAGCATCTGGTCTAAGTCCTGAAAATGTAACGGTAACTGACTTGAGTGATGATGGTGACGATACGGATGGAAACACACTAAATGATCGAACAGAGACCACATTGGTGGCACAAAAATCACTCTTGGTAACAAAGACAGTGATTGCAGTTGATGTTAATAATAACGGGGAAATTGGGAGTAATGACCGACTTGATTATGAAATTAAAGTAGAAAATGATGGGGAGGTTCAATTATCCAATTTATCAGTCGTTGATAATTTAAATGATAGCAGTGGAAATTTAGTGACTACCCTTTCTACGACATTTGAAAGTTCAACAGGTTCATTTTCTCCAGGTGGGGCATTACAAGTGGGTGAAATTGCAACTTACTCAGCTTCAAGAGTGATCACGAATTCAGATGTTTCTCTTGGCTCTTTACACAACAGGGCGATAGCTACGGCTAGCTCGCCAGGAAAAACCAATGATGTAACCGATAAGAGTGACAACCCCAACACAGCGCTGGTAAATGATGCGACCATTACTAGTTTTACTCCATCTCCAGAGTTTGAAATCACAAAAGTAGCAACGCTGATAGATGTTGATAATTCTGGCTCCCCAAGTGTTGATGATGAAATTGACTATGTAATTACTGTAGAAAATACAGGAAATGTAGGGATTAGCTCAATTACCATTGTCGATGTTTTTGAAAGAGCAACAAGCAGTCAAGGCGCAAACGCTTTTGGGCTAACAGAGCCCGCGATCGAATTTGACAGCTCTGCACAGGGGAATAGTTACACTGCTGGTTTTGACCCCACCACAACTGCTTTTGATTTATTTGTAGGAGATGTTTTGACATTTTTATCTTCTTATACAATAACAGCTGACGATATTAGTTCAGGTTTTCTAATCAATCAGATTGATGGATCAGGAACCTATGGCGGGAACACGATTACAGACACGAGTGATAACGGAGATGATACAGACTTAAATGATGTGGATGATCCAACTGTTGTTGAAATTTCTCAAAATCCTGAAGTAAATATCATTAAATCTGTTACAACCAGCACCGGTGGTCCTGTAGGAGTTGGTGATACACTTACCTTTACAATGCTTGTCGAAAATACAGGGAATGTAGATTTGACCAATTTAACAGTTCAAGATGATTTAACAGGGTATGCAAACCCCTCAAGTTTCTCACTAACGACTGGTCCGACTTTCCTAGGTACCGATGGACTGAATAACACAGATTCAACTCGTTTAAATGTTGGAGAAACAGCCACCTATGAGGCCACTTTTGAGGTGAATCAAACAGCGGTGAACGATGTAGGTGTAAGTAATAAATTCTATCTCTTACAAAACGGAGTAGCTGTACAAGACAAAAACAATTTAGCTTCTGGATCTGTTGATGATGGAAATGACGATGATCCGACAAAAACCTCTACAGATATTGTCATTGCAACAAACGCCTCGATTAAGGTTGTGAAAACTTCTGACTTTTCTGATTCAAACACTAATGGAGTTCTAGATGCTGGCGAAACCTTAGTCTACACCATCGCTGTCAAAAATACAGGGAATGTATTTTTAGACAATGTTAATTTTGTCGATGACCTTTTAGATGCTGGAAGCGAAACAGTTTCATTTTTAGATGAACTCTCTACAATTGTTTACTATTATGATTTAGAGTCCGATGGGGTTACTCAGGTCAATTCCCCTAGTCAAATCGCTCCAGGAAATACAGCGTATTATAGGGCATCTATTCTTATCACACAAGAAATTGTAAACTATGGCGGCCTTAAAAATAGGGTGACTGTAACTGCTGATGATCCGCGAAACAATGAGGTGACCGACACAAGTGACGATGGAGATGTATTTGATGGCAATAATGACGATGATTATACAGAAGATGTGATTCCTCAAAACGGTTTAATTGAAGTTACAAAAACGGTTGCCATTGACTTTAATAATATCGAGGAAGTTGTTGTTACTGTAGCAGGAGGCAAATATTATTTAAATGGCATCTTACAAGATCAAATCACACTTGAAAAAACAAAGACCTATCGATTTGATCAATCTGACACCTCAAACGCTGGGCATCCGATTTCTTTTGGTACTGCAGCTGATGGGACTGGCACGTCTTTATCCTCAACTTCAGTGGGTACACCTGGAACAGCTGGGGCTTACACTGAAATTATAATTGATAGCAGTTATACCAGCGTTTTCTATTTCTGTTCAAACCACGCCTCGATGGGAGCAGAGGCCTCTGTCATTTCTTATCTACTGAACGCACAAAAAGACGATGTTCTTAACTATACAATAACGATTGAAAACAAAGGGAATGTTGATTTAAATTCAATCACTGTAAATGATATTTTACAAACCTTGGACAATAATGGCATAACCCTTAATAGTCCAGGTCTTGTTTTTGCAGGTAATTCTGATAATTCAGGATCAGCAACACAACTGAAATCCGGTGAAACAATCACATACACCGCCAGTTACACAGTAAATCAAACAGCAGTGGATGATGGAGGAGTTAAAAACTCATTTGTTGTCAATGCGCAAACATTTATTGGTGACCCGGTTTCAGACACAAGTGATGATGGGATTGATGATGATGGAAATAATATAGATGACCCAACAGTTGTGTCAGTGATTAGAACACCTTCAATTGAGGTGGAAAAAACCTACACTTGGGCAGACACAAACACTAATGGTAAAATTGATCTTGATGAAGTTATAACATTTACAATATCAATTACAAATACTGGCAATGTAACTGTCGATCAGTTCGAATTTATTGAGACTTTTAGCAATATCAATGGAAACAGAAACCTTGCCTTAGACCAAGCCCCATCCACGACTCAAAGCCCGACTCAGATATTACCAGGGGAAACCATTGTATATACTGCTCCTTATACAGTCACTCAGCAAAGCATTGATGATGGCGGCTTATCCAATAGTGCCCTTGTAAAAGCAGTTGGATCAGGTGAAATTGTTGAGGATATCAGTGACGATCCAACGGACAACACCACCACCACGCAAGATCCAACAGTCATTGTCATCACTCCTCAGCCAAAGATTGAGGCCACATTAATTGTAGATTATTTTGAGGACAATGACAGTGATGGATTATATTCAGATGGAGATATTGTTGTATATCGATTGGCAATTGAAAACACAGGGAATGTGTCACAACAAAATGTTGTCAAAACCTCAACAATCACCAATTTTACTACTGCAAATTTAACCCTAGAGACCTTTCAGTTTGGGCAGGATTATACTTTTGAGATCGATGGTCAACAATACACTTCAACAGCTTACGGCGACAAGATATTATGGCTACACAGCACAAAAGGATCAAGTTCGAACTATATTAAATCAGGAGAAATTGCCTATTATTTTGTCAGGTATCTTGTAAAAAGTGCTGACGTAACTTCTGGGGGGATTTCTCATTCGATTGAGGTAAACACCAATGATTCAACAAGCACAAATATTCAGTCAACAGATATTAGTGATGATGGCGATGATACAGACAATAACACAACAGATGACCCAACGATTATTTACACGGGGAATCTGCCAGAAATAGAAGTTGTAAAAACGGGCGTACTTAATGATTCTGATTCAGTTGCAGGATCCAGTGTTGGTGATCAGGTGGTGTTTACCATCACAGTAAGCAATACAGGTTCTGGTACAATAAACGACCTATCTTATGTAGATACCATGACCAATGGTTATGGCCTTCCCATCACGCCAGTGCCCGCCCTTCAATTTGAAAGTACAACAGACAATTCAACTACCACGGGTGTGTTAAGTGAAGGGGAGACAGAAACTTATAGCCTTACTTATAATATCACACAAAACGATATCGATTCTGGAGGCGTTATCAACTCGATTCGTTTTTCTGGAAACTCATCAAGAAATCAAGACACCTCATTTAAAGATGTGCATGATGTCAGTGACAACGGAGATGATACAGACGGCAATACCACAGATGATCCGACAACCGTTCTTTTAGGTCTTGACACTGATGGAGATGGCATCCCAAACACAACAGATTTAGATGACGATAATGATGGGATTTTGGACCGGGATGAGGGATGCGCAGAATTTATTCTTAACGGCTCATCATTTGAGCAATATATTGGAAGCAATTCATCGCCTGCAAATGAACTCACTGCGTTTCCAGATATTTCAAAAGCACCCCCGTTTAGTGCTGTGAATGGAGATGGAGAGATTTGGCAAGCGGGAAGTAACACAGGAACATATTTTGCGCCAAAAGAAGGAAATAAATACATTGAACTTCTACAAAATGATAATGGATATAATGACCTTGAGTGGTGGAATGAAGAAAGCTATACCGCTGCCATCAATGAAAGTGGAAGCTTTACCTACAGTTACGACCGCATTGTGGTCATTCAAGATGTAAACCCCGACACAAATTACTCAATCGATTTTTGGCATAAAGAGGGAGGACGATTAAATGTCACTCACGCAGGTGGCGGTCAAACCTTATTGCAAGTGCAGTCCATGCAAACCGAGGATCAGTCGTTTCAGAAATTTGATCCAACTGTAAACACAAATACAGATGCCAATGGCTGGAGCCCAGAATCATATCAATTTACAACAGACAGCTCAACCACTCAGGTTGCGATTTTGTTCTCTGCTTACGCACCTAATCTAAACGTATCAATTCAGCTGGACGCAATAGACATGAATTTAGATGACGATTGTGACCCGGATATTGATGATGATGGAATTCCCAACCAACTTGATTTAGATTCTGATAACGATGGTATTTATGATCTTGTAGAAGCAGGTCTGGAGAACTATGACACCAATGGTGATGGGATGCTTGACGCGAATGATACTGGCTATCAAGACACCAATGGAGATCTTGTGAATGATGCAACGTACAACCATACCCCTTTAGATACAGATGGAGATGGAATTATGGATGCATTTGAAATTGATTCAGATGGGGATCTATGTAACGATGTTGTAGAAGCTGGATTTTCAGATCCTGATGGCGATGGTGAGCTTGGAGATGATTTGCCATATACATATGCATCTAACGGAACAGTTAGTAGTGCAACGGATGGGTATACGACACCACAGGACATGGACAACGATTCAACAATGGATTATAGACAATCCACATATGACATTGCCTGTCTAAATCCAGAAATTTTAATCACAAAGACAGCAGCTTATACCCAAAGTGATAACAATGGTACTTATGATGCAGGGGATATCATAACATATACAATTCAGGTTACAAATAACTCTACAAATGAAGCTACAGTCAATATTAAATCAATAAAGGATATTCAAACTAATGGCCAGGAAGATAAGGAGCTTGATTTGGAGTTTGTTACTAGGACATCCCAGATTCCATTTACACCTGAAAATTTAATAGATGATTCTTTTTGGAGCTATAGTAATGGTTCCAATGGTGGGTGGAATGGACATTGGACTGGTGGCAGGGAGCCTCCTCCGCCAGGAATTTTAGTTTATTTTGATCAGAATAACGCTGGATATATTTCACAATCTGATATGAATAATGCAGGTTTTGACTGGGGTTTAAACATATATGATGATTACTCCAATGGCGACAATTGGTATACTGATAATGGTGATTTAATACCTGATGATTTTCAGCCATATTATGTTCGCCATGACAGCTATGATTTTTTTCAAAATGTAACCCTTAAGCCAAACACAACATACACTTTTTCGTTTTATCATAAACATTAT
>JABHGH010000036.1 GCA_018672145.1 Flavobacteriaceae bacterium | reverse complement strand
TAGGGATTCCGAATGTTTTCGACCAGTTTTTGTATTTCATTACTCGGAGCAGGTGTTTGACGGCCACAGCCAAAAGAAATGATAAACCACAGCGAAAGAAGTATGGAGATGTAGCGGATATTTTTTTTCCAATAAATATTATTTTTCATAATTGTGTATTGAATGAACGGCTTCGTTTTTTCGCAAAAATGGCGAAGCCAAAAATGATGATATAGCAAGGGATTAGGATATAGTAGCTTTCCTGAGCCGATGTCGCTAGAGCAGTTGATGGATCAAGTCCTGTTTCAAGGAGTGTCTCTTTGCCCTTGTCAACGAGCTGTCCGTATAGTGGCGGAATTATGGCCCCGCCTGCAATTGCCATGATGAGCAAAGCAGAGGCTGTTTTGGTGTGTTTTCCCAACCCTTCCAAGGTCAATGGCCATACGGCTGGCCATACCAGTGCGTTGGCAACTCCTAAGGCAGCGACAAAGAGAACAGATGTGAAGCCGTCTGTTAAAAGAATGAGGGCACTAAAGAGTATTCCCAATAGAGCGCTGATTTGCAATGCTTTTTGCTGACTGATATATTTCGGAATCAAGATCACTCCTAGGGCGTAGGTGACGACCATAGCCATGAGGGTAAGTGTGGTAAAAAACTTGGATGTAGAGGCTGAAATTCCAAGAGCAATTCCGTAAGAGATAATGGTATCTCCAGCAATTACTTCCGCGCCAACATAAACAAATAAGGTGAGCATGCCGAGCCACAGATGGGGGTATTGAAAAATCGTTTTATTGTTTTCGCTTTGGTCTTTGGTATGCTCTTCAATAACAGCTTCGACAGGAGGTAGCGGAGCCTTGCGCATCAAGAATCCCAATGCAAAGAGCACAATCGCCATGACGAGGTAGGGCGTAAATACGCTATCAGCCATTTGGCTCAAAAGAGCCGCTTTTTCGTCCGAAGACACACTGTCTAGTTGCGCATTGACCTCATCAATTCCTTTGAGTAATAGCGCACCAAAGATGAGCGACCCCAATGCCCCCGCTACTTTATTTGCAATCCCCATGATGGCAATGCGCTGCGCCCCACTTTCTATGGGACCAAGTATGGTGATATATGGATTTGCTGCCGTTTGTAGAATGGTCATCCCAGTACCTTGGATAAAGATACCTGCCAAGAACATCCAGTAGGTTCGTGCCTCTGCCGCTGGAATAAACACCAATGCGCCTAGCGCCATGATGAACAACCCGACTGACATTCCCATGCGATATCCAATTTTTTGAAGGAGATAGGAAGCAGGAAGTGCCATCACAACAAAAGAAATATAGGAGGCCGAAGCCACAAGATAGGATTGTGCTTCTGTTAGCTCGTTAATCGTTTTCATAAAGGGGATCAATGCTCCGTTGACCCAAGTGATAAAGCCAAAAATAAAAAAGAGCCCTGCGATAATTGCAATGGCTACCTTGTTGCTTGGATTGTTTGTCATTGGTTGTTTAATTTTTGTTGAGCCAAAAAAATCTAGTTATTCTTGCGCCTTGCTCTTTCATGATGATAGTAATCTAGTTAATTTTTTTCAACTGTTAAAAAAGAATTATATACACTAGGAATGAGCGTGTTATTCTTGTTTTATAAATCTAATTGGTAAGCCCCTTTGCTATGGCGTAACCAATGCACTTTTAAGGATCATTTTTGTAAACTTATGATAAAGTTCAGCTATGTGCAAGAGTTATTAGGACACAACTCCATCAAAACCACCGAGCTGTACACCCACGGTATTAAAATCTCAAAAAATAAAATCGCAAGTCCGCTAGATCACCTGTAGCGTTACAACGCCTTAAGCACATGGGTCACTATGCCCCATATCATGAGTTCATTGTCTTCGGTGACTTGAATGGGTTTATAGCGTTTATTTTCGGCCATAAGCCACACGCAGTTTTTCTCAACTTTAAGCCGCTTAACGGTAAACTCACCATCGACCAGACAAACGGCAATTTTACCGTCCTCGGGTTCTAGACTCCGATCGACCACCAATAGGTCACCGTCATCGAGCCCTGCGCCAATCATTGACTGTCCAGCGACTCGCGCATAAAACGTGGCAGCCTCGTTTTTGACAGCTACTTTGTCCAAGCTAATACGGGTTTCTTTAAAATCATCGGCTGGTGACGGAAACCCCGCCGACACGCCCTCTGCTGCTAGCCACACGCCCTCCCCTGATGTATCAGGTGTGAAGAAGTGTAGCGCTCCTTCTTTTGCCAAACCTTTTCTCTTTTATATTTATCGCACACGAATCACATCACGTACATCGGTCGTGTAGCGTGGTGACAAATGTGCTTGCCTCATCTTGTAGGTTCTGCTCAAATCTTGATTTGCGATTTTTATTTTATGTGGACCAAAGCGTTTGTGTAGGTAGTCAATGCGTTGCATCAATGCTTGATGCTTTGGATTTTCGTATTCAAATAGGGTGAGTTGGTGGGTGTCTTCCGGCACAATTCCCATAACGATGACTCCTGCTTTTTTATAGGAAATACCAGATTTATATATCATGTCCAAGCCGTGCAAGGCACTTTTGCTAAGCGTCAAACTAGAGTTGGTGGCAAAGGGTAAACTAATCATCGTGCCATTTCGGTACTGTGGCAAGTTGGGCATAAAGGGATTGCTTCGCACAAACACATAAATGGCATGACATCTGCTGTTTTGATGGCGCAGTTTTTCAGCGCAAAGCGTAGCGAAAGTGGATATGCGTTCACGGAGCTCTTGGTAGTCATCAATCAAGGATTCAAAGCTTCGTGTGGTGGCAATTGCCTTTTTGGGCGCTGCTGTCATTTCCAGAGGAATCGAAGCTTTTCCCTCCAAGTCATTTTTTAAACGCAGCCCCACGACACTCATTTCCTTACGCACCCAAGCGTCGGAGAGCTGTGTGAAGTCATATGCAGTGCGTATACCACGCAACACCAGCCGTTTGTTGTGTCGACGCCCAATGCCCCACACATCGCCAATCGCCAACCACTTCAATGCTTTGATGCGTTTTTCTTCAGAATCAATGATATAGACACCGCCCGTTCGGTCAGCAAATTTCTTTGCCACCCGATTAGCAACTTTTGCCAGTGCCTTACTCGGACCTAACCCAATGCTCACGGGCATCCCTGTCCATTTACGTACGCGCCTTCGTATTTGTTGTGCATAACCCTCCATGTCGTAGTGCTCAAAACCTTCAAACTGTAAAAAGGCCTCATCAATACTGTAGATTTCAACAAGAGGAGTAAACTGTTTAAGAACTTCCATGACTCGTCTACTCATGTCCCCGTATAGTGGATAATTTGAAGAAAACACCTTAACGTTGTGTTGGTTAAAAAAAGAACGATATTGATGTGCAGGCGCGCCCATGGGGAGCCCCAAGGATTTTGCTTCGTTGCTACGCGCAATCACACACCCATCATTATTGGAAAGAATGGCAATTGGCTTGCCTTCTAACGATGGCTGAAAAATGCGTTCACAAGAAGCATAAAAGTTGTTACAGTCGACGAGTCCAAACACATTCAAAAATACACTTTTTGACTAATATTTCGTCTCTTTTTTTCTTAACAAATGGTTGTGCTATGTACTTGAAATAGTGTAATTTTGTAATAAAGACAAGCAATTTCTTGCCAGATGGACAAGTACTCGTTTTTGAATGCCGCGCATACAGCACACTTTGCTGAATTGTATGATCAGTATTTGATTAACCCAGATAGCGTTGAGCCCAGTTGGCGGGCATTTTTTCAAGGATTTGACTTCGGTATGGAACAACAATCCGATGTCGAAGTCCCCGAGGATGTTCTCAAAGAATTTCGTGTTGTCAAACTCATCGATGCTTATCGAGGAAGTGGTCACTTGTTTACCAAGACGAACCCTGTTCGCAAACGACGTCAGTATCGCCCAACCTTAGATATCAAAAATTTTGGACTGAGCGAAGACGATTTAACAACCGTTTTTAGCGCTGGAGACATCATTGGTATCGGAGCAGCGACCTTGGCAGATATTATCATTCACCTCGAACGCATCTATTGTGACTCTATTGGAATAGAGTATATGTATATTCGTCACCCTGAGCGTGTTAACTGGATTCAGAAATGGATTAATAAAAACGGGAATCAGCCAAATTTTGACAACAATCAAAAAAAACAAATTCTCAAAAAACTCAATGAAGCGGTCACCTTTGAGCAATTTCTTCACACGAAATATGTAGGACAAAAACGCTTTTCATTAGAGGGAGGGGAGTCCCTTATCCCAGCTTTAGATGCATTGATAGAAACAGCCGCTTTAGAGGGTGTAGAGCAGTTTGTAGTTGGCATGGCGCATCGTGGGCGTCTCAATACCTTAACAAACATATTTGGCAAGTCAGCTACCGATATATTTAGCGAGTTCGATGGAAAAGATTACGAAGAAGAAGTTTTTGATGGTGATGTGAAGTACCACTTGGGCTGGACATCAAATCGGATGACCGACTCTGGAATTAGGGTAAACCTCAATATTGCGCCCAACCCATCACACCTGGAAGCAGTAGGTGCTGTGGTGGAGGGAATCGCTAGAGCAAAACAAGATCGAAACTTTGCGTCTGAGTCCAAAAAAGTCATGCCAATCCTTATTCACGGAGATGCTGCAATCGCAGCGCAAGGTGTGGTTTATGAGGTGGTCCAAATGGCACAACTTGACGGCTACAAAACAGGAGGAACGATACACATAGTTGTTAATAACCAAATAGGGTTTACAACCGATTACCTTGATGGACGTTCGAGTACCTATTGTACAGATGTTGGTAAAGCGACACTTTCTCCAGTTATGCATGTCAATGCAGACAAAGTCGAAGCCGTTGTTCATGCAATGCATTTTGCAGTTCAATATCGAAATCGTTTCGGGAGAGATATTTTTATTGACTTGTTGGGTTATCGGAAATATGGACACAACGAAGGCGATGAGCCTCGATTCACACAGCCAAAACTTTACAAGGCAATAGCCAATCATAAAAACCCAAGAGACATTTATGCCGAAAAGTTGATTTCTGAACGTGTGATTACCCACCACGAACTCGATCAAATGGAGGAAGAGTATAAGGCGAGAATGGAAGAAAACCTTGAGGTTTCTCGAAAAGAACAAAATACCATTATCACTCCCTTTATGCAAGACGAGTGGGAGGGGTTTCAGCGCGCTAAAGTTGATGGTATGTTAATGCCTGTTGATACAGCCTGTGACGCCAATATTTTGGAAAAAGTTGGAATCGCTATAACAAAACTACCTGAACACAAATCCTTTATTCGAAAAGTTAAACGCTTGATTGGGGATCGTCATAAAATGTTTTTTGAGACCAAAACTCTTGATTGGGCTATGGGGGAGATGCTCGCATATGGTTCGATATTGGCCGAGGGACATGACGTAAGAGTTTCTGGTCAAGATGTGGAGCGAGGAACTTTCTCCCATCGACATGCTGTAATCAAGGCTGAGGATTCGGAAGAAAAGGTGATTCTTTTAAACTCTATTACGAAAGGTCAAGGACATTTTTCAATCCACAATTCCCTTTTGTCGGAGTATGGTGTGATGGGATTTGATTATGGCTATGCCCTTGCACGACCTAATGCCCTCACAATTTGGGAGGCTCAGTTTGGTGACTTTAGCAATGGCGCCCAAATCATGATTGATCAGTATTTGTCATCTGCTGAAGACAAGTGGAAATTGCAAAATGGCTTAGTGCTTCTTCTACCCCATGGCTATGAAGGACAGGGAGCTGAACACTCGTCTGCTCGTATGGAAAGATACCTGCAGTTATGTGCGGAAGACAATATGTACGTTGTTGATGTAACCACACCAGCAAACTTATTCCACGCCTTGCGTAGGCAAGTCAAGCCGAGCTTTAGAAAACCCTTGGTTGTATTTACACCAAAAAGTTTACTACGCCATCCAAAGGTTGTTTCTCCTATTGAAGAATTCACAAAAGGGGCTTTTCAACCCGTAATTAGAGACAATGAAATTACAGTTGCTAAAACCAAAACTTTAGTATTTTGTACTGGTAAATTTTATTATGATCTGATTGATGAGCGCGAAAAAATAAATCGGGATGATGTTGCCATCATTCGCCTAGAGCAGTTGTTTCCATTGCCAAAGACAGAAGTTGGAGATATTTTAGCCGAATACACTCATGTTTCAGATGTTGTATGGGCTCAAGAAGAACCTCGCAATATGGGCGCATGGAGTCATTTGCTATTGCATTTGCCAGCTGCACAACGTTTTCGTGTGGCATCACGACGTTTCTATGGCGCACCTGCTGCGGGAAGCACAACAAGGTCTAAACGGAGACATCAAGAAATTCTGGATTATGTGTTTGACAAATCCAAAAATAATATGCGCTAACTTTAAATGCTCAAACAAACGATATGATTCTTGAAATGAAAGTTCCTTCTCCAGGGGAGTCGATAACCGAAGTTGAAATTGCAGAATGGCTTGTCCAAGATGGTGACTATGTCGAAAAAGATCAAGCCATTGCGGAGGTAGATTCTGATAAAGCAACATTGGAGTTGCCTGCGGAAGCCAATGGGACGATTACCCTACAAGCTGAAGTTGGCGATGCGATCGCAGTGGGATCTGTGGTGTGTTTGATTGATACCAAAGCAGAAAAACCAGCAGTTGATGCTGCGCAAGTTGCTAAAGAAACCAAAGTAGTACAATCGACGCCAACAGAAAGCGTTGAAAACTATGCTTCGGGCTCTCCCTCTCCAGCAGCAAAGAAAATCATTGATGAAAAGGGGATTGACAAAGCTACGATAACAGGGTCTGGTCGAAATGGCCGTATTACTAAGGAAGATGCAATCCAAGCTGTTCCATCAATGGGAACGCCTACTGGAGATCGACCGGTGACTCGTAAAAAAATGTCCTTGCTACGCCGTAAAGTTGCCGAGCGGTTAGTGGCTGCTAAAAACGAAACAGCGATGTTGACGACCTTTAATGAGGCCGATATGTCTGCTATTTTTGATTTACGGAAACAATACAAAGAAAAATTTCAAGAGAAACATGGAGTGAGCTTAGGCTTTATGAGCTTTTTCACAAAAGCCGTTGTACGTGCCCTCCAAGAGTTTCCGGATGTAAACTCTATGATCGATGGCAATGAACAAATTCTATATGATTATTGCGATATCAGTGTGGCCGTTTCAGGACCCAAGGGCTTGATGGTTCCTGTTGTTCGCAATGCGGAAGGGATGCGCTTTAGTGATGTCGAAAACGAAATCAAACGATTGGCTGTTCGTGCACGAGATGGAAAAATTACTGTCGATGAGATGACGGGCGGTACGTTTACCATTTCCAATGGAGGTGTTTTTGGATCAATGCTATCCACACCGATTATCAACCCACCACAGTCTGGTATTTTAGGTATGCATAACATTTTGCAACGCCCTGTTGCCGTGGATGGCAAGGTCGAAATCCGTCCGATGATGTATATCGCCCTTTCTTATGACCACCGCATTATAGACGGCAAAGAGTCGGTTGGATTTTTGGTAGCGGTCAAGGAAGCTCTTGAAGATCCTGTCAATTTGTTGATGGATGGAGATGTAAAAAAGGCGTTGGAGCTAGCTTAAATCAAAATTTAGTCTGTCAACTCAACTTTAATTTCTCCATCCACATCGCAAAATCGTTCCCCTAAGGACCAATAAAGTGAAAGCATTTTACACCCGGAAAGGGAAAGACGTCTGTTGTTAGCAAGCCCTTTTCGGTCATGATTTTTTCTTTGATTCTAGAAAGGTTGTTTGAGGATTGCTTCTTATTTTAGGTATAACCAGTCATTTGTATAATCAATCACCGCTTTTGAGGTTTTAAGGATGTCGGCACCGATAATCCCATCCACCGCTTCAATATCTTGCTTTTGAAGAGCGATGTTCACCGCTTGTAAATCAAACAACACCACTGATCGGCGTTTGGATCTCCATGGGCCAATGATCAAAGCATTGTGATGGGCAACTTCGGTATCGAGTTCATTTGAACTCGCACTCGAAGCCTTTTCCTCACTCGGCTTGGCGTTTAGGCGAAAATGATCGACCAAATCAATCGATACACATGTCATCGAAGCACCTGTGTCCAAGATAAACCGTCCTGTTGTGCCGTTGAGCGTTACGTTTACTACATAATGATTGGTTTCTAAGGTTTGCAGTCTAGCCCTTACGTATCCTTTGGGTTTTAAAAATTGATAAAGCGTTTGCATTGTCCTATTTTTAGCGCATCAAATCTATTACTTTTGCGCAGATGTTGATTGACACCCATACCCATATTTACGCAGACGCCTTTGATGAGGATCGTGACGAAGCCATTGCTCGTGCCTTTTCAGCAGGAGTTTCTCAGCTAATCCTACCTGCGATTGACTCCGAAACCACGACAATCATGCATGAGGTCAAAAGTGCCTATCCCAACAATGTTCATTTAATGATGGGGTTGCATCCAACCCATGTTGGCCATAATGTGGAAGAAGAGTTGGCGCATGTACGAGAGCAATTGGACACACACCCTTTTGTAGCGGTTGGCGAAATCGGTATGGACTTGTATTGGGACAAAACCTTTCAAAAGCAACAGCAAGAGGCGTTTGCTCGCCAAATCGAATGGGCGATTGACCTTGATTTGCCAATTGCGATTCACTGTCGTGATGCATTTGCGCCTATTTTTGATGTGTTGGAGGGGAATAAGGATGCTCGTTTACGGGGCGTTTTTCATTGTTTCACCGGCACAAAAAACGACGCACAACGCGCGCTCGACCTTGGGTTTTATTTGGGAATTGGTGGGGTCGTCACCTTTAAAAATGGAAAGATTGACTCTTTTTTAGCCAACCTTCCCCTTGAAAAAATGGTACTTGAAACGGATGCCCCTTATTTAGCGCCCACACCATATCGTGGAAAACGAAATGAAAGCGCATATTTGCCGCTTGTTGCTCACAAAATGGCAGAGGTTTTTGCTGTATCACCCGAGGAAATGGCACATATAACCTCGAAAAACGCAAAAAATTTATTTGGGCTTTGTTAAGTTTTTATTTTGAGAAATAAATAGCATATTTGATGCCGAACTTTAGAGAGGTGGCCGAGTGGTCGAAGGCGCACGCCTGGAAAGTGTGTATACGCCAAAAGCGTATCGAGGGTTCGAATCCCTTCCTCTCTGCTAGTTTGTTTAACTAATTTTTATATCTTTAACGATCGAAAAAACTTACACATACATACTTTATTATGAAACGATTTAAACTATTTCTATTATTGATTGCCTTTTCTGCACAACCTGCGACATGGGCAAACACAAATTTTTCACAAGAACCTACTGAAGAAGTATCTGAAGAAGTTAACCTTGTTGAAGCAGACTCTCTGGTTGTCGATTCCTTAGCCGTTGTTGAAGAAGTTGTTATGGAAGCAATGCCTGAAGTGGAGGTCGAGGAAGCACCTGCCCCTAGTTTTACTCAAGAACTCAAAAAACGTTTTATTGAAGGTGGACCTGGATTTATGGGTATTGTTTTGCTATGTCTTATTTTAGGTCTAGCGATTGCAATTGAACGTATTATCTTCTTGAATCTTTCTACAACCAACACTAGCAAGCTCACGCAAGATGTTGAAGACGCCCTAAAGAGTGGTGGTGTAGAGGCAGCAAAAGAAGTTTGCCGAAACACAAAAGGACCTGTTGCGTCTATCTTTTATCAAGGTTTAGATCGCTCGTCTGAAGGGATCGAAAACGCTGAAAAAGCAGTCGTTGCCTACGGAGGTGTTCAAATGGGACAACTCGAAAAGAACGTATCTTGGATTTCGTTGTTTATTGCTCTTGCGCCGATGCTTGGGTTTATGGGAACTGTAATTGGTATGATCCAGGCCTTTGACAAAATTGAAGCAGCAGGAGATATGCAACCTTCTTTAGTAGCGGGTGGTATTAAAGTTGCACTTTTGACAACCGTATTCGGTTTGATTGTTGCGATTATTCTACAGATTTTCTACAACTATATTGTTGCTAAAATTGATAGTATTGTTAATGATATGGAAGACGCTTCTATCACATTAATGGATATGTTGGTTGCGAATAGTAAGTAACACCAAATCACAAAAATGTATCTTATGAATACTCAAAAAATATTTACATATCTCGCTTTGGCTTTAGGTGTTCTCGGTTTGATTTTACAAGCTGTAATTTTAAGTCAAGGAGATGATTCCATCAAAATGAATGCTTTAGCGGGAGACTATGGGATAGTTTCAACTATGGTTTTTCTTGCGATTGTCATTCTGATTATCACCGTCGCTCTAACGTTGGTGTTTTCGTTTAGTAATCTAGCAGCCGATAAAAGTAAACTTAGAAAAGCAATGATATCAGTTGGCGCTTTTATCGCCATTGTTTTAATTGCCTTTTTGTTTTCTTCCGGAACGGAAACGTCGCTCAAAGACGGCGACATGCTTTCTGCTTCTGGTTCGCGTTGGATTGAGACAGGGCTCCGCACGTTTTACTTCCTAGTATTCATTGCGGTAGGTTCTATGCTATACCCGAGTATTGCTCGTTTGAAAAAGTAAACTATCATGGCTAGAAGAAAAGCACCAGAAGTTAACGCAGGATCAATGGCAGATATTGCCTTTTTACTGCTTATCTTCTTCCTAGTAACAACAACCATCGAGACCGATTCGGGTCTCAACAGGAAGTTACCTCCGATGGAAGACGTTTTAGACCCTCCAATTATCAAGGAGCGTAACATCTTTTCCGTTGTTGTGAACAAGTTTAATCAGCTTTTAGTGGAGGAAAAACCACTTGAGCTTGCACAACTGCGTGAAGAAGCGGTTAAGTTTCTAGACAACGGAGGCGGCAAAGGAGAAGAAGCATGCTCCTATTGTTTAGGAAAACGCAATTCCGATTCATCAGATAATCCTGAAAAGGCTGTGATCTCTCTGAAAAACGATAGGGAAACCGACTATAAGGTGTATATCGCTGTTCAAAATGAATTGGTAGCTGCTTATAACGTTCTTCGTAATCGTGAGTTTAAACGTCTAAATCCTAATCTTGGATTAGATTTTGTACAAGCAGATAAGATCTATAACGATCCACGAACGAGTGTCTCGGAAAAAGAACGACTCAAACCATTATTGAGTGAAGTGAAGACGCTCTTTCCGCAAAAACTCTCAGAAGCAGAACCGAGTAAAACAAATTAATTATGTCGAAGTTTAAAAAGAAAAAAGGCGGAGAACTTCCCGCGATATCAACAGCTTCTTTGCCCGACATTGTGTTTATGTTGCTGTTCTTTTTTATGGTAGCAACCGTTATGCGTGATAGTACCTTAATGGTGTCCAATACGCTTCCTGCTGCCGATCAAGTACAAAAACTTGATAAAAAAGATCGTGTTATGTATATCTACGCTGGTAAGCCAAGTATGCGATATCAAGACAAATTTGGTACGCAAGCACGTATTCAACTCAATGATAAGTTTGCTACAGTACAAGATGTCGCTGCCTTTGTTTTGGCAGAAAAAGCATCCAAGCGTCAAGAGCTTCAAAACGTGTTAACAACTGCGCTCAAAGTTGATGGAGACACAAAAATGGGTCTCATTTCTGACATCAAACAAGAACTGCGTAAGGTCAATGCATTGAAAATCAACTATACTACACGAATAGGAGATTATAAGCAAAACGTAAAGTAATGCTAACCATTTAAAAAATTATAAGCGCCATTCTTGGCGCTTTTTTTATTTTTGAATTATGCGAAACGCCATCTTTGGACTCTTATTCTTTTCTTTTTGGGCTAGTGCACAGACGACGAACGACTCAAAATACAGGGAAGACCAACTTTATGCAACAATTGGTTACCCGTTGCTTCTAGACGCGCCAGAGGGTGTCACACAAAACAAATTGTCACATACATTTTCATTAGGTTTTATACGTGACATGCCCTTTACTGCAAATCGCAATCTTGCGTTGGGTGTTGGACTAGGCGTTGCATACAATGTGATCTACACGAACTACCAATACGATTCCATTGAAAATAGCTTCTTGATTGTACCTAATGACATAGTCAATCAGTGGAATAGTTCTGAAATTGAAATCCCCATTGAATTTCGTTGGCGAGATTCTTCACCAACAAACTATCACTTTTGGCGTGTACATGCAGGCATAGTAGGGTATTATACACTTAATGCAACTCAACATTCACGCAACGGACTTTCTGATTCTAAAACAGCTTTGTCACTGGATAAATTCCGATTGGCCTTTCGATTAAATGTTGGGAACAATACTTGGAACTTAACTTACTCCTTTCCGATCGACACTCTTTTTGAGACAATCGAACCGTTTCAGAATAAACCATTTGGCACAATAAAATATGCAAAATTGGGCTTGATTTTTTACATTTTTTAAAAAAAAAGGAAGAAAAAATCACTCATTTCATCAAAAAAAATTAAATAGTATCTTTACGAACTAAAGAATTTTAACAAAAACAACTAATAATGAAAAAACTATTCTCACTACTAGCTGTGTTCGCATCACTAACAATGTGGTCACAGACACAAGTTTCTGGTACAGTATCTGATGCGGATGGGCAACCATTACCAGGTGCTAACATCGTACTGGATGGAAGTACTGGAGCAGTAACTGACTTTGATGGAAATTTCACTCTTTCAACAGATCAGCAACCTCCTTTTACACTCACAGTCTCAAGCGTTGGTTTTGAATCCACGTCGGTAGAGTTTACTTCTGCAAGCGGATCTCTTGCCATTCAGCTTTCTGAAGGGAGCACACAACTCGATGAGATTGTAGTATCGGCTTCAAGGATGGCAGAGCGAATTTTTGAATCTCCAGTTACTGTTGAAAAGTTTAGTCTGCAGAAAATTGAAAACACACCATCTGCTGACTATTTTAATGGTCTTGCAAACCTTAAAGGCGTAAATTTGGTTGAAGCTGGACTTGTATTTAACCAAGTTCAAATCCGAGGGTTTTCTGACATCTATAACGAGGGTCTTGTTACACTGGTTGATGGAATGAATAACCAAATGCCTGTATTTGGTTTTGCGGTTGGTAACTTGATTGGTTTAAATGAGCTAGATGTGCAAAGCATTGAGCTTGTGCCTGGAGCAGCTTCTGCATTATATGGTGCTGATGCCTACAAAGGGATTTTATTTCTAAACAGTAAAAATCCGTTTGACCACCAAGGAATAAGTGCTAAGATCAAGCAGGGAATAACAGAACAAGATACTGCAGGGTCTAATGACTTTACAGAAATATCTGTTCGAATGGCAACACAACTTTCAGATAAATTGGCAATAAAAGCTTCTCTTTCACACAAAGAAGGAACAGATTGGTCTGCACAAGATTATAGACATAGTGTAGACGGAGTTATTATTGACAACTATGCTACAAATTCCCCTGACTATAATGCAGTAAATGAAGAAGGTGAAATAGCTTTCTCAACCCCTTTAATTTGGGATCAATTAGCTGGTGTTGCCGGTAACCCAGCTCTTTCAAATTTTACAAGTTATTCTCCAAATTATTTTGGGACTATTTTATCTACTGGTTTTAGTGATGTTGATATGTTTGGAGCAGAAACCAATAATACAAAGGCAAATTTAGCAATCCATTATAGACCAAATGACAACTCTGAAATAATTATTCAATCATTGCTTGGTACTGGAACAGCTCCTTTATCAACTGGCGGGACTCGATACCATTTAGACGATGTTCAAATTGAGCAACACAAACTTGAGTATAAATCTGGAGGGTTAACTTCTAGAATATATTTCACAAAAGAGGATGCGGGCGAAACTTTGGTTGCTCAATTGATGTCCATTGCTCTTCAGCAACAGTCATCCTACCCCTCAGGTGCTACTGGGATTGAACAAGGATGGGGTCTTACCTATCTACAAACATATTTGGGTGGTTTAGCAGCCGCAAAAGGTTATACTCCTGACTTAGTTGGGATAGGAAGTTTGTTGACAGATATCAGCGGACATATATTAGCTGCTGGAACCCCTAACCTTGATCCCGCAACAGGATTGCCAATTGACTCTACATTTCCTCTTCCAGCATTTCCAAATGGAGCAACTGCAGCACTTACCATTGATGCTTTATTTGGAGGTCCTGGTTCTACGCAAGCTGCTCATGATGCAGCAAGAGCTGCTGCTGATGCTGGAATGTTGAAGCCAGGGACAGCTACTTTTGATGCTGCGTTTGATGCCGCATCTAAAATTTCAGCCAATAATTTGGGAGCAGGCGCAAAAATTATTGATGTTTCTAAGATATACAATTACGAAATTGACTATGATTTCGAAGATAAACTTTCGATTGGTCAATTAATTGTTGGAGCAAATCTTAGACAATATAATTTAAACACAAAAGGAACTTTGTACACTGATTATGATAAGCCAATTGAGTACCAAGAATATGGAGCTTACGCACAGCTCAAGCGAAATATTTTTGATGACAAAGTAACGTTCTCAGGTTCCCTTAGATACGACAGGCAAACTGTACTTGAAGAAGGTAATATCACTCCAAGACTTGGATTACTTTTTAATTTAAGTGATAACCAAAATATCCGTTTCTCTGCGCAGCAAGGATTTAGAAACCCAACCAATCAAGACAAATTTATTGGCTATAGCCAAGGAAGAATGACTATTCTTGGATCATCAAAAGAGAGCATCGAAAGATTTAGACAAACGGTTGATTTAAGTAATGGGGTTGAACACACGTTTACAGGACCTTATGTGATGCAAAATGCATATGACATTTATTCGGGTGATGCGGTTTCTCTTGATTATGTTAAACCTGAGATTGTGACGATGTTTGAGCTTGGGTACAGATATAATATTTCGGATCTTACATTAGATGTCAGTGCATATTACAGTAATTATCAAGATAAAATTGCTGGTAAATTCATTAATTCACCCGTTTTAACTTCAACACTAACCACTACACAAGCTGCAATTGCGGGGGGTAGTTTTTATGAGTTTCAAGTTGACTCTAATCTCGATGAAGAGTTTAACGCATATGGAGTTAGTTTAGAAGCAACAAAGTCCGTGTCTGATAACTTATCTTTGAATCTAGTGTATGAGTACAATCAAAAGGATTATGAAGAGAATGATAGAGTTACATCTTTTGTTTC
>JABHGH010000046.1 GCA_018672145.1 Flavobacteriaceae bacterium | reverse complement strand
TTTTCATTTTTAGTTTTTTAGTGTTGACGTTAAGTCTTAAGTTTTTTGAATTCTGTATTTCTTTTTTGCCCTAAATTCAATTTGGTTTTTAATGCCAAAGAAACTTTCGAGTTTCACTTCATAATAGTAGGCGTTAACGTAATGTAAGCGCCGACTATTTTATAATAAAGACAGTATGAAGAAGTTATTTACTACTTAAATAAAAAACCCCACCGAAGCAGGGTTATAAGACGTTTGTCTTCGGCATATAGCCTTATTGTGATAAGATGCCTCAAATATAAAAAAAAATGAATAAAACCCTAGGAATCACACTAAATTATAATTGCGTTAGTTGGGCACTTACTGACGATCAGCGTGCAAATCCAATACTAAGTATGGGTGTACGGGTGTTCCCAACGACAATTATTCATCTAGGTTCGGGGATCAATGAAGAATCTCAACTTGCAGTACGAACAAAGCATAGAAACATGCGTAGGAGCCTCGTTAGAAAGAAATACCGTAAATTTCAATTGCTTCGTGTTCTTATTGCTAATAAAATGTGTCCTTGTTCCATAAAAAGTATAAAGTATTGGAAAACGACCGGCATTTTTCCACAAGAAGAACTTGCTTCGTGGTTTGCTTCGGATCCTTACCAGCTTCGCGTCAAGGCATTGAATAAAAAAATTAGTTTGCACGAGCTCGGAAGAATTTGCTATCATTTTTCACAGCGAAGAGGAAAACTGTTTTCAAAGATTTCATCCAACGATTCTTCAGATAGTGTTTTCAATTATGGAGACTCTAAAGCAAAACGACTAGGGCTTGCAGCAACTCTACCATATTGCAAGAACGACAA
This sequence comes from Flavobacteriaceae bacterium, assembly GCA_018672145.1. Taxonomy (GTDB): domain Bacteria; phylum Bacteroidota; class Bacteroidia; order Flavobacteriales; family Flavobacteriaceae; genus UBA724. Next base: position 6,760 of record JABHGH010000046.1, on the reverse strand, counting down.
ACGATTGGGGCAACATTTGTATCAATTTCAACATCAAAAGCACGCACCTTACAAGCAGAAAGAGGAACGTATTAGGAATAGATATTTAGACCGATTTATGTATGTAAAGGAATTTCATCACATCTATGACTGTCAGCAACAATATCACACTTCATTAAGCGAGTCTTTACGTGAAGAACTTGGTGGACAATCGGGCAGTGAAAATAATGGAAAAACAGGGATTCTGTTTTACCAACGTAATTTGAAGTTCATTAATAAGTGGAGTGAAAAATGCCCTTATGAGCCCAACAAAAAAGGAGTTCCCCTATCTAATCCTCTTTATGAATACTTTGAAATTTTTAAATGGATTAACAACATTCGCTGCAATGGGTCAGCATTAACAGAAAAACAACGTGCTAAAGTGCTAGATGTCACCTTGCGATTTCACCAATTTTCCTTTAAAAAAGTGCGTAAGGCATTAGATATGGAAGATGAGTCCATACACTTTAACGTTGGAAGTGATGATAGAATAAAACTAGCTTATGTGTTAGTAAATTTGGGGAAACCCCAAATTTTTGGACCTTCATTTTTTTCACTTTCATTGGATGAGCAGATCGATGTATGGCATGCGATCTATTTTTTTGATGATAAGGAGTTGCTACAAAAGCATGCGATGAATAAATGGGGTTTATCTCCTTTTCAATCCGAAAAACTATGCAAACTTGAACTTAAGAAAGGATACGCTAGGATAAGCGCAAAAGCAACACGCAACATTTCATATTTTCTTGAACTTGGAATACCATACAGCCAAGCGGTTTTCTTAGCAGGCATCAAGAGAGCGTCTGGAGAATCATGGAATAAGATATCTTTTCAGGACGAAGTTTCTTGTATCAAAGAGCTTTTGTCTGTGTTTGAAGGCAACAAAAAACATGATACATCAACGTTTATAAAAAACTTGATGGAAGGAAAGTTTAAGGTTACTTCTTTTGACACCAATTTGTTTGGTCAGTACCTCAACGCCAATGCACCTAAAAAAGAATATGGCTTACAAATGGATCATAGATCAGATCAACATATCTTATCTCAGTTCAATCCGATTGTTCAAAAACCAGTTTTTGAACTTCGAAAGGTTGTTAATGCTATTCAAGGCGAGTACGGAGAGGTCGACCAAATTAAAGTCTATGTACGACCAGAGTTAAAAGCAAGTCGTTCAGCGCGTAAAAATCATTTTTTATCCAGAAAAAAAAGAAACTCTCAGTACCAATATCATCATGCTGCTGTCAATCAAGCGGGTAAAAACCCAACGCACCTAAACGTTTTAAAACATCTATTTTGGGAAGAAGCAAACCGTTCATGCCCCTATACTGGAAACCCAATTTATTTGAATCAATTGTTCTCTGAAGAAGTTTCGATTGTTCATATCCTACCATGGAGTCGGTTCTTTAACGATTGGAACACGAACAAAACGATATGTTTTACATCATTTAAGCATAACATTTTGCACAAAACACCTTGTGAGTATTTCACTCAGATCGATCAAAGTACTTGGGAAAAAGTCAAAACTCGACTACTCGCTCAGTTTATGGGGTCAAAAAAGTTTGCAAACTTGAATAAGTTCAAACAGTTTACAGCCTCAAGTAACGCAACTGATGTAATCAGTAAAGAACAAAATGACTGCCATCATGTGAGTAAGGCAATCAAGGAATTGCTCTTGGAATCATGCTCTAGTGTACAAACCACTTTAGGTCATACGACCCACAGTTTACGAGAGAAGTGGTATTTGGATTCGTTCGATAACTTTTTAGAGAATGAGCCATTGAGTGATTACCGTCGCCACGGAGTTGACGCTTTGATTACGGCAGTTAAAACAACTGAATTGCTGAAAGAGCTTGCCAAATGGAACCGATACGAACAAAGCCCTTCAGGAACTTTCCCCTTGCCTTGGGAAAATTTTAAAAACGATGTTGAATATATGTTTTATGGCATGCCAATTAGTTTTTCAAAGCCTAAGAAAAGTTTTTCTGTTTCCATCACTAAAAGTATTGTTAATGGGAAGAAATACAGTCAACGCTCAGACTCTGCCCGAGGCCAGCTTCATAAAGAGCTTTTTTATGGTAAGCGAAAATCTCCTTACAGTGGAGAAAACAACTACCACATTCGGAAGTCTATTGCTCAGATTGATACAGCAAAACATGTCAAAAAGATTGTAGATCAAGCCGTTAGGCATCGCATATATGACATGATTGATCGTCATGGAGGTTTTGAAAACGGAAAAGTTCCAAAAGAAGCACTCACTTATCAGGATGAAAAAGGAGTTATTCACTCCAAAGTCACAATGCCAAATCGAAGGGGCGATGATGTACCGGTTCACAAAGTTCGTGTTAGCGAAACGATTAAGAATGCATTTCAACTATATGATGGTATCAACAAACATGTTAATTCTAGGAATAACCACCACGTTCTGATTTACAAAGATTTACAAGGCGAATACAAGGAGGAAGTAGTGACTTTTTGGACTGCTGTTAAACGTAATCGTAAAGGGGAGAATGTTTATCAACTCCCCGAAGATGGACTGAAAATGATCACCTCATTACACATCAATGACTGCTTTCTAATGGGGCTTTCCGATAAAGAGTTTGCTAATTTAGATAAGTTATCACTCCGCTACATTATGGAACACTTGTATCGAGTTCAGCGTATATCTACAAAGTATTACGAATTCAGACAAGTGTATGATGCAGCGATTTATGACACAGCCTTCCCTAGCTATATTCGGATTTTGAATTTTGGGTATAGAAAAACAGGATGGAAAACCTTTAACCCAAAAAAAGTACATATTTCTACATTAGGAAGGATACAAAAATATAATGAATTATTGAAAATCAAACAGCTCCAAGGGCAATCTTAGATAATAAGGAATGACACTACCAGTTTTGAATTTATTTCGTGAAGTTAAAATTTATTGTGATTTGATAAATTTTGGTAGTTAAAAAATTCTACAATATTGAAGAGTTCTTTTTTAAGTATAGTATTGTGATTTGATAAGAACTTTAGATTGCCAGGAGCTTTTTTAGAAAAACATCCCTTTGTGTTTCCAAAAAATATTGACAAAAAAGATAAGGTACACCACCGCAAGTGAAAATTTTATAAAAGTGCCTGCTAGAAAACCAACCAAAGAACCAAAGGCAGCCTTTACAGCGTGATTTATATCGTTGTTTTGAGTCAATTCACCAGCTAGAGCGCCCACGAAAGGACCAAGAATAATCCCAATAGGCCCAAAGAAGAGTCCTAGCATAAGCCCAATGGCAGATCCAATGGTGCCCATTCGTGTTCCGCCTAATTTTTTTGTCCCCCAAATGGGAAGAAAAAGATCGAGCAGGAAAACCACGATTGCAATAGCTAGCGTTGTTCCTAAAAAGGAAATATTCATTGGGACATATGTTGTGACATGAAGAACAAATAATCCTAACCAGCTACATATTGCACCTGGAATAATGGGGAGAAAGCTACCTGCAACACCAAGAATGATGAGCAAAACACCACATAATAGGAGTAAAATATCCATATATTAATTTATACGAGCTAAATTAGCTAAGTCGCAGCATTGCACAAATGTTTACGTTATTTTTTTTGTACTTTTCGATACGAATGATAAGGGTGTTTTTTATCGGATTTTTGGTTCTTACAATTTCCTGTAAGCAAACAGATCAAGTGCGTAAGCCCGACACTTCCTGGCAATCTACAGATCAATCCCCCGTATTTCCGGGTTGTGAAGTCAAGGAAACAATTCCGGAGCAATGGATTTGTTTTCAGGATTCTGTTTTGCAAAGGGTTGAGGCATTTTTTGCTGAAAACCCCATTGAAAATGTGAACGACACTATGGCATCTATTTTGTTGTATTTACGTGTCGATCATCATGGAACGATATTGCTCGAAAGCATTGAGGCAGCTCCTTCCTCTTCTGTTCGGGATGCTATGCAAAGTGTCATTGACAAACTCCCGAAAGTGAGTCCAGCGACCAAAACAAACTTGGGCGTGACCACACAAGTTCAATTTCGCGTCCCGATTCAGTTAAAAGTTCAAAAGCCATAATGAGTACAAAATCACCTTCTTCAAAGCGAATTATTTTGGGAGTTGACCCTGGAACGACAGTGATGGGGTATGGGCTTATTACCGTCGAAAAAAATAAGATGGAGCTTTTACATTTGGATGAGCTGGCTCTCAACACCAAAGAGAACCACTATCTAAGGCTGCATAAAATTTTTGAAAAAACCATGGAGATCATTGATCATTTTCATCCTGATGAAATGGCACTTGAAGCGCCTTTTTTTGGTAAAAATGTACAATCCATGCTTAAGTTGGGAAGGGCACAAGGGGTAGCTATGGCTGCTGGTTTATCTCGTCAACTTCCTATTACAGAGTATTCGCCTCGAAAAATAAAGATGGCAATCACAGGAAATGGAAATGCCTCCAAAGAACAAGTGGCTAAAATGTTACAGCAAATGGTAAAGCTCAAAACTCTCCCCAAAAACTTGGATGCAACAGATGGCCTCGCTGCTGCGGTTTGCCACTTTTTCAACCCTGTTCAAGAGCCCAATAAAAGTTACTCAGGTTGGAGTTCGTTTGTTAAGCAAGAAGCGCATCGCGTAAAAAAATAGGCATGTCAGGAATTTATCTTCATATTCCTTTTTGTAAAAAAGCCTGTCATTATTGCAACTTTCATTTTTCGACATCGATGCGACATGCAGATAAAATGATCGCTGCCATACATGCCGAATTGCAATTACGAAAAAAGGAAGCCCAACGTCCTGTTGAAACCATTTATTTTGGTGGAGGTACCCCGTCGGTACTATCAAAGGAGCATATCGTCGGCATGCTAGACCAAGTGCATCAGCATTATGATGTCATTCAAAGTCCAGAGATTACGTTAGAAGCGAACCCCGACGATTTGACTTTGGAGTATATGCAAGCACTTCAAGAGGCGGGTATTAATCGACTTTCGATTGGAATACAATCTTTTCATGATAGCGAGCTAAAACTAATGAACCGCGCACACAATGCCAGTCAATCCCTATCTTCTGTAACGCTTGCGAAAAAAGAATTTGACAATGTTTCGATTGATCTTCTTTTTGGAAATCCAAACACCACCCTAGACGATTGGAAACGAAATCTTGACCATGCACTCCAACTTGAGGTGCCACATATTTCATCTTATGCTCTCACGCTAGAACCCAAAACAGCGCTTGAGCGTTTTGTGGATAAGGGTTTGGTTTCTCTTCTTGACGAAAACGTGGTGGAGGCGCAATTTCACCATTTGGTTGATACCCTGACACAGGCGGGTTATGACCATTACGAGTTATCGAGTTTTGGCAAACCGGGCTATCATTCCCAAAACAACACGGGCTATTGGCAAGGCAAGACCTATTTGGGAATTGGTCCCTCTGCGCACGGTTTTGATGGGAATCAGCGATATTGGAATGTGAGTAACAATGCCAGCTATATGCAGCAGATTACAAAGGGGGAGTTGCCACAAACGATTGAAAAGCTAAGTGTTGTTGATATCTTCAACGAATCCATTATGATCGGACTTCGGGCATCATGGGGTGTGTCGCTGCAAGCAATGGAAAACAAATTGGGATTACGATATCGCCAGCATTTGGAAGACCAAGCCAAACGTTTTATGGATGAGGGTCTTCTTCACATCGAAAACAATGCCCTAAAAACTACACGAAAAGGCGCATTTTTAGCCGACGGGATCTCTGCAGAGTTGTTTCTTATCGATTGGCTTGGTGCATCGCCGTAAAGTGTTTGTAAAAGTGCGGAATGGTTTCGATCCCTTTCAAAAAGTTAAACACTCCAAAATGCTCGTTGGGAGAGTGAATGGCGTCGCTGTCGAGTCCAAAGCCCATCAGTACAGTTTTGCTTTGTAGGGTATCTTCAAATAGGGCAACAATGGGAATACTTCCTCCATCACGAACAGGGATGGGTGCTTTGCCAAAGGTTTCGACATAGGCCTTTGAAGCTGCTTGAAACTCCAGTCCGTCGGGGTGCATTACGTATGCCTCACCGCCGTGATGCGGTGTGATTTTTACCGTCACCCCTTTGGGAGCGATGGACACAAAATGATCCATAAACAGTTTGGTGATTTCTTCTGATTTTTGATTTGGCACCAATCGCATAGAGATTTTGGCATAGGCCTTTGATGCGATGACCGTTTTTGCGCCCTCACCTGTATAACCACCCCAAATCCCGTTGATGTCTAGGGTAGGGCGAATCGATTTTCGCTCGAGAGTAGAAAAGCCCTTTTCTCCATAAATGGACTCGATATCAAGTGCGTTTTTATAGCTTTCTAGCGAGAATGGAATCTTTTTAAATTGTTCACGTTCGCCAGCGCTTAGCTCTTCCACTTTACTATAAAAACCAGGGATTGTGATTTGGTTATTCTCATCGTGTAGAGAAGCAATCATTTTGGCTAGGATATTGATAGGGTTGGCAACGGCTCCGCCATAGAGGCCTGAGTGCAAGTCGCGATTTGGACCTGTGACTTCGACTTCCACATAGCTCATGCCTCGCAGACCCGTGGTGATTGAAGGAATATCGTTGGCCAGCATACCCGTATCGGATATTAAAATGACATCATTGGCGAGTTTTTTGGTGTTTGTACGAACAAAGGTTTCGAGGTTATCACTACCGACTTCTTCCTCACCCTCGATCATAAACTTGACATTACAAGGAATGCCACCATTTTGTTCCATTACTTCAAGGGCTTTGATGTGCATAA
>JABHGH010000001.1 GCA_018672145.1 Flavobacteriaceae bacterium | reverse complement strand
CCAAAATAGAAGCGACCATTGCGCGGTATCCAAAGATGGGTTTGCGTGCGTTGGTGGCCAGTACTTCAGAGGTGATTCCGAGAGCAGGCAACAATACGATATATACTTCTGGGTGTCCGAGGAACCAGAAAAGGTGTTCAAACAATACAGGCGATCCCCCTTGATAATGCAAAACCTCTCCTTGTATAAAGATATCGGAGAGGAAGAAAGACGTTCCAAAGCTGCGATCCATAATCAATAACAAAGCCGCGGAAAGCAATACTGGGAAAGAAACCACCCCAATAATAGCGGTTACAAAAAATGCCCATATTGTTAACGGAAGACGAGTCATGCTCATTCCTTTGGTTCGCAAGTTGATCACCGTTACGATGTAGTTTAGCGATCCCAAAAGCGAGGAGGCAATAAATATTGCCATGGACACTAGCCATAAGGTCATTCCAAGTCCTGATCCAGGTTGTGCTTGTGCAAGAGCACTTAGTGGAGGATATATCGTCCACCCGGCAGCTGCTGGTCCTGCTTCAACAAAAAGAGAAGCGAGCATGATCACACTGGACAGAAAAAACAACCAGTAGGAGACCATATTCAAAAAGCCAGAAGCCATATCACGGGCTCCAATCTGTAACGGAATTAAGAGGTTACTAAATGTACCACTGAGTCCTGCGGTGAGTACAAAAAATACCATGATCGTTCCGTGAATCGTCACTAATGCGAGGTAGACATTAGGGTCCATCACCCCGTCAGGTGCCCATTTCCCAAGTGTTGACTCAAAAATGCCAAAAGACTGTTCTGGCCAAGCCAGCTGTAAACGAAAAAGCAATGACATCGCAATTCCCACAATTCCCATAATTAGTCCTGTGATAAGGTATTGCTTCGAGATCATCTTGTGATCTTGACTAAAAATGTATTTTGTTACAAATGTTTCCTTATGATGATGATGTGCGTCTGCTCCCATAGTGGCTTACTTTTTATTGAATGACTTGTGCGAAGGTGGATTGTTGCGCCAGCCATTTATTAAAATCTTTTTCTTCTTCTACTATAATTTTCATTTGCATATTGTAATGCGAGGCACCACAAATCTTATTACAAAGTAGTAAGTAATCAAACTGGTATGACTCCAGTGCTTCTTCACCATTGGCCATCAGCACTTGGCTTTTGTCATAGCGTATTTTATTAATTTTTTGCACTTTGGCTACCATATCAGGATTTTGTCTCATTTCCTCAGTAGTGGTTGTGGGAGTAAAAGCAAATTGAGTAATCATTCCCGGCACACAGTTCATCTGTGCACGGAAATGCGGCATATAGGCCGAATGAAGAACATCTTGCGATCTCATTTTAAAAATCACTTTACGACCAACCGGCAAGTGCAATTCTTGCACAACGATATCGTCCAGACCGTTCGGGTCTGCAGCATCAATCCCCACGAGATTAAGCCCATCAAAATCTTGTAAAAACCGAACATTTGCATCCCCCAACACATTGTCGGCACCAGCATACCGTGCTTTCCAGTTGAATTGCTGTGCGTAGAGTTCAACAACTAATGTGTCCTCATCTTCATCGATGTTCATGATGTTTGACCATGCGTATAAACCGTAAAGAATTAAAGCCGCCAAGACGATCACAGGGATAATTGTCCAGATGAATTCCAAACGATCGTTGTCGGCATAAAACAATGCCTTTATCCCTTTTCTTCCTCTGTATTTATAGGAAAAATAGTGTAGCAACGCTTGGGTAATGATTTGCACAAAGAAAATCAGTGCCATTGATATCCACATCAAGCGATCGTAGTCTTTTCCGTGTTCAGAGGCAGACTCGGGCAACAATACGTCTCCCCATGCCCAAAACGAATATATCGTAATAAGATAGATAAACACCAAAAAGGCGAACATCATTTTTCCGTTCCAGTCATTGTCCTTTTCGTTAGCAATCTGACTGTCATCTACTTTCTGGTTGAGCTGCGCAACTTGAAAGATTTTAGTAATCTGCCAAATCGCAAGGCTCACTAAAATTAAAATCGTAATCGTTAACAATGTAGTCATGTATAAATTTCTTCAAAAAAATTAATAGACAAAATGTTCACTTTCTTTCACTAATGGATCTCCTTTGGGTTTCAGTGGCACTTTAGTCAAAGCCGAAAATACCACATAAATAAACAGTCCCGCAAATAGTAATACGCTGCCAATTTCTGACAAACCAAATGACCATTGATCTCCAACCGTTGCTGGCATAATCATATTGTAAACATCAATATAATGACCCAAAACTATCACAATACCCGCAATGATGATAAACCAGTTGTTTCGCTTGTAATCACTGTTCATCAAGATAAGTAATGGAAATACAAAGTTCATTACTACCATCCCAAAAAACAAGAAGTTATAATCTTCAATTCGTGTAATAAAATAGGTGACCTCTTCTGGGATGTTAGAATACCAAATCAACATAAATTGTGAGAACCATAGATAGGTCCAGAATACGCTAAATCCAAACATAAATTTACCCAAGTCATGAATGTGACTATCATTGACATCTTCTAAATACCCTCTTGACTTCAAATAGATTGTTATCATCGCAATAACAGTCACTGCCGTTACTATCATACTTGCAAAAACATACCAACCAAAAAGAGTACTAAACCAGTGTGGGTCAACGGACATAATCCAATCCCAAGACATCATGGATTCTGTGACGATATAGAAAACCAAAAACCCAGCAGCAAGTCGGAAATTCTTTTTGTGATAGCTCACGCCGTTCTCACCATCTTGTGCCAATGAAAACTTTCTTGAATAGTATCGATACAAGTTCCAACCTGTGATATAGAACAAGGCACGCGCTAAGAAGAAAGGTACATTGAGATAGCTTTGTTTGTTCTGAATGATTTCGTCATGCGCTACGACATCTGCATCCATCCACACAAAAATATGGTTCAGGTGAAGGCCAGATAATACGAGCAACACAAATACGATAATAGTTCCAGGGAGTAGATAGGCGGTAATCCCTTCCATGACACGGAACAATAAGATTGACCATCCTGCTTGTGCCGCACGCTGAATAGCATAAAAAGCCAAGGTGCCCAATGCAATCATCATAAAGAAAAGTGCAGCGACATACACTGCTGCCCAGGGTTTGTTTTGCAATTGATGCAAAAGATGTTCGTCATGACTGCTGTCATGTCCTTCTGCGTGTGTTTCATCATGCGTGTCAGCATGGGTGTCATGACTGGCGTTATGGTTGTCGTGATGTGTATCTTCTTTGTGATCAGCAGCGTGGCTATCGTGCGTAGTTACTGCATGACTATCATGACCGCCATGTGCGTCTGCAACCATTGCTTTTGCTTCTTCCACATTACTTGGAGCGGAAAGAAAACCAATCCCTAAAGCCAATGCGCCCACAACCATAAAGCTGAGAGATAGGAATTTTAGATTTTTAGAAAATGTATACATCGTTCTTACTTTGTTAATTCAGCTCTGAGTTGCAATACGTGTTGCGTTATTTGCCAACGTTCTGTTGCATTGATTAGACTTGCGTGAGATCCCATTGCGTTTTTTCCATACATCAGTACGTGATAAACGCTTCCTTCTGTGATGTCACGATCGGCATAGCTAGGTATGCCTAAAAACTTTTCGCGTTTCATCAATATTCCTTGCCCATCGCCTTTAGACCCATGACAAACCGCACAATAAATCGCATAGAGTTCTTTCCCTTTCGCCAGGTGTTGGTCAGAATCTGCAAGGGGCGACAACAAGTCTGCTTTGGCTAATTCGTATCCTTCATTGGTGTTGGGATAGTCATAGGGCTGCCAACCTCTGGGAATGGAACCTTCAACGGGCAACTGCGCAGCAGTGCCATTGGCAAAAGGTGCTTCTCCATAAGTGTCATATCCAACCGATTCGTACATGTTTGGAAAATACTGATAGTTGGGTTTCGATGAATCAAAACATGACGTCAATGATAGCAGCAACAATCCGCTAAGGGTAAGGCTCAGTTTCTTTCTCATGATTCGCCGTTTTTTTCGTGAACTTTTACTTCGATTGCTCCTGTTTTTTTAAGAAACGTAACGAGTTTCTTTTCATTATCTGAAATGGCAACTTCCATCAAAAACTTATCGTCTGTTGTGGACGGCATTGGGTTTTCGGCTTTTTTAAACGGCCAAAGTCTACTGCGGAGGTAGAACGTAATCACCATCAAGTGTGCTGCAAAGAAAATTGTCATTTCAAAAAGGACAGGCACAAAAGCAGGCACATTTTCTAGATAAGAAAAACTTGGTTTTCCGCCGATGTTTTGCGGCCAGTCTTCAATCATAATATGGTTGGTAAGCCAAATCGCCACTGATAAACCCAAACATCCAAACATAAAAGAAGCGATGGCGATACGCGTTGGTGCCAATCCCATGGCTTTGTCTAGACCGTGTACTGGAAACGGAGTGAATACTTCTTCGATATGATGATTGGCTGCCTTTACATCCTTGACGGCATGTAGCAACACATCATCATCATCATAAATGGCATGAATTACTTTATTACTCATTGCTCGTTGTTTTTTTGTATTTGTCACCCGATGATTTCAAAATTGATTTTACCTCCGCTTGAGCGATCACAGGGAACGTTCGAGCATAGAGTAAAAACAACACAAAGAAGAAACCAATGGTTCCAATGAAAATTCCAATATCCACAAAAGTTGGAGAGAACATCGTCCAAGAAGATGGAAGATAATCGCGGTGGAGTGAAGTGACAATAATCACAAACCTCTCAAACCACATACCAATATTCACTACAATCGAGATGATAAAGGAGAACATAATACTTGTTCGTAATTTTTTGGACCACATAAACTGTGGAGAGAATACGTTACAGCTCATCATCGCCCAATATGCCCACCAGTAAGGGCCTGTTGCACGGTTCAGAAAGGCATATTGTTCGTATTCTACACCTGAATACCAAGCAATAAACAGCTCTGTGATATAGGCCACCCCAACGATTGATCCCGTAATCATAATGACAATATTCATCAATTCGATGTGTTGGATGGTAATATAGTTTTCAAGGTTGATCACTTTACGCATGATGATCAAAAGTGTTTGCACCATAGCAAATCCGGAGAAAATTGCCCCCGCAACAAAGTATGGTGGAAAAATGGTGGTATGCCAACCTGGGATAACCGAAGTAGCAAAGTCAAAAGATACGATGGTGTGAACCGATAGTACCAAAGGAGTTGCCAGTCCCGCCAAGACGAGAGAAACTTCTTCAAATCGTTGCCAGTCTTTTGCACGACCACTCCACCCAAAGCTTAATAAGCTATAGATTTTCTTTTGGAAAGGTTTAACTGCACGATCACGAATCATTGCAAAGTCAGGCAAAAGCCCTGTCCACCAAAACACAAGTGATACCGACAGATACGTAGAAATTGCAAATACATCCCATAGCAGTGGGGAGTTAAAGTTTACCCACAAGGACCCAAACTGATTGGGAATCGGGAGAACCCAGTAGGCCAACCAAGGGCGACCCATGTGGATAATCGGAAACAAACCGGCTTGAATAACCGAGAAAATGGTCATTGCTTCCGCAGAACGGTTAATGGCCATACGCCATTTTTGACGGAAGAGTAATAGAACGGCAGAAATCAACGTTCCTGCATGTCCAATTCCGACCCACCATACAAAGTTGGTGATATCCCATGCCCATCCGACAGTTTTGTTTAGACCCCATACCCCAACTCCTGTTGAGACAGTGTATATGATACAGCCTAGTCCCCATAAAAAGGCGACCAAGGCGATCCCAAATACAATCCACCATTGCTTATTGGCTTTCCCTTCAACGGGTGCAACAATATCAACAGTAACATCGTGGTAAGACTTATTACCAGTGACTAGAGGTTTTCGTATGGGTGCTTCGTAATGCGAGGCCATATGTTTTGGTTTATGATGTCTCTGTATTTCTAACTTTCGTTTGATATTGTACGTTGGGTTTTGTCCCCACGCTTTCCAATAAGTGATACATGCGGTCACTTTTCAATGTTTCGGCAACGCTGCTCGTTTCGTCATTGATGTCTCCAAAGGCAATTGCTCCGTTTGCACAAGCACTTGAGCAAGCTGTTTGGAATTCGCCATCAACGATCTCGCGACCTTCCAGCTTTGCGTCCAAAATTGTTTTTTGTGTTTTTTGAATACACATAGAGCATTTTTCCATGACTCCTCTTGAGCGCACTACAACATCCGGGTTGAGTACCATACGACCCAAGTCGTTGTTCATGTAAAAATCAAACTCGTCATTATTATTATATAAGAACCAATTGAAACGTCTTACCTTATAAGGGCAGTTGTTTGCGCAATAACGTGTCCCTACACAACGGTTATATGCCATGTGGTTTTGCCCTTGACGACCGTGTGATGTTGCTGCCACCGGGCATACTGATTCACAAGGAGCATGGTTACAATGCTGACACATAATTGGTTGAAAAGTCACTTGCGGATTTTCAGAAGGCTCCTCAAGTGAAGTAAAGGTTGTGAGTGAGTCACCCAAACCATTGATTTCATCTACCGTTTGGTTGTCTCCCGCAAAGGTTTCTTCTGAAGAGTAGTACCGGTCAATTCGCAACCAATGCATGTCACGTGATTTACGAATTTCTCGCTTTCCGACAACGGGAACGTTGTTTTCTGCATGACAAGCAACAACACATGCGCCACAACCAGTACAAGCATTCAAATCAATCGATAAGTTGAAATGGTGTCCAACTGAACGATCGAACTCATCCCAAATATCAACTTCTGGTGATGTCACTGCTGTTTCGATGTGATTTTTACTCACCACAGGAATCGCATTGTAATGCGATCTGTCCTTCGTGTTAAAAATTTCAAGTGTGGTTTCCCTAACGATGTCTTCACGACCCATCAAGGTATTTTGTAATTGGGTACAAGCAAACTCATGCTTTCCAGTCACTGCTTCAATTGTCACAGGCTGTACATGAGAGAATTCGTTGTAAAGTGCATAAGCATTTACCCCGACTTGCATTTCAGATTTTAAACCCGCTTGTTTTCCATAACCAAAAGCCAATCCGAAAGTGCTTTTTGCCTGACCAGGCTGAATCAACACAGGAACCGTTAGTGATCTCTCACCAACTGTCACCTTCGCAAGTCCGCCATTTAGTGAACCATCAGATTGTGTCTCATTCCAAAGTCCCAAGCTTTCTGCGTCTGATTTTGATACCGTGAGGTAGTTGTCCCAAGTGACACGAGTAATTGGATCAGGTAATTCTTGTAACCAAGGGTTATTGGCTTGCTGACCATCTCCAAGTCCCGTTTTTGTGTATAAATTTAGGGTGAATCCGCTGACATTGGCTGCGCGAAGTTCACTAACCGCATCAATCACAACATCGCTGTACTTGCTTTTTTTAGGGGATGCAGACTGAATGAAAAATCCATCATGCAATGCCTTATTCCACGATCCAGCCCCTAGAATATTTCCTTTCCAATAGGCAGTTAGGGCGTCGCGATATGACGTGTCCTTGCCTAACCAAGCTAGAACAACGTCCTGAAATTGTTTTGTATCAAATAATGGGCGAATCGTTGGTTGTGTCAAACCATAGTGCCCTGATTTAAACGAGACATCACCCCATGATTCAAGGTAATGAGGTGTTGCTGCAACCCACTGTGTCTTGGAAGCTGTTTCGTCATTTTTCATGCTAAAAGCCATAGAGAACTTGGCCTTTGCTACACCCTCCGCAAATGTGTTTCCGTTTGGTAATGTATAAACGGGATTCACACCAACAGTGATGATTCCTTGCACTACTCCACTGTTGAGACCTGCAATCACACGACCTACTTCCGCAGCGTTCCCCTGTCGGAGTGTTGTGGTGTGTTGAGTGTCAACAACCTCACTTCGAAGTACTTCGTTAATCGCAAGGGCTACACGTTGTGCCGAAACGGTTGGAATTCCAGTGATAACAATTCCTTTTTTACCAGCCTTACGCAATTGTTTGGCCACGGTCTTTGCCATGTTCTGTGTCGCTTCGTCTGAAGTCGCCACGCCATTTGTCAATTCGGTGTATAAAGCCGCAAGAACTTGTTGTTGTTGACTCGCAGACATTGGCACACGTTTGTCAGCGCTTGCACCCGAAAGCGTCATATTGGCTTCAAACTGGAAGTGCTTGGACATCTTCGCTTTGCCATTTTCTTTCTTAGGAATACGTGTTTTTGCATAGCTAGGCCCATGACCCCCTCCTTGCCAGTCTCCTAAGAAATCTGCATCAAAAGAAACAATTGTTTCTGCTTTCGAAAAGTCATAGGTTGGTAGGACGCGTTGACCGTACGCTTGTGCAAAAGCATCAAGAGCATGGGACTCTGAAACCGCATCATAAACTACATGTTTGAGATTGCTATATTTTGCTTTCAACTCATCGATCAACTGTTGAGTTGAAGGGCTTGCAAAAGACTGTGTGAGAAGCACGACTTCTGCGCCATCGTCTTGCAAAGCATCAAGTTGTTGTCGAGTTTGCTCGATCAGTGTTTCCCAACTAATCGGACTACTAGACTGGGTGGGCCCTTGCAAACGTTGAGCGTCGTATAAAGAAAGTACAGATGCTTGCACACGTGCATTGGCGCTATACTGGACTGGTGCGTCTTTATTGTTTTCTATTTTGATTGGTCGTCCCTCACGGGTTTTTACCAATACACTAGCTACATCAAAACCATCAGCGATAGTGGTCGCATAGAAATTTGAAATTCCAGGCCGAATTTCTTCAGGCTGCACAACGTATGGAATGGATTTATAGACAGGTCCTTCACAAGCAGCCAATGAAGCGGCAGCAGTACTAAAACCTACATATTTAAGGAAGTCTCGACGGTTGGTTTTCGAGTCATTCAAGGTTTGTTCATCACCCAAAAACGCATCCTCTGGAAGTTTGTCCACAAACTCACGTCCTTTAAGGTCGTCGACAAACTCGTTGGCATTGTCTAACTCAACCGTACTTTTCCAATATTTCTTTTGGTTCATCATCGTTGTTCCAAATTAATAGTGACACTTTCCACACTCTAGACCACCCATTTGAGCGATTGTAAGCTTTTCGACACCATATTTTTTTGAGAGTTCTGCATGAATTTTTTCATAGTACTCATTATTCTCCAAATCAACATTGGTCTCTCTGTGACAGTCGATACACCATCCCATTGTCAGCGGAGAGTATTGATACAAAATTTCCATTTCTTCAACAGGACCATGGCACTTTTGACATTCAATACCAGCGACGTCAACGTGTTGTGCATGATTGAAGTATACAAAGTCTGGTAGGTTGTGAATACGAACCCACTTCACAGGTTGCGTCTCACCAGTATATTTTTGATTTTCTTCATCCCAACCCACGGCTTTGTATAGCTTTTTTATTTCGTTTGTGTAAAAAGCCTTGGTGTATCCTTTTTCTAAATCTTCTTCTCCGTTGTATTCAGCGATGTTCATGTGACAATTCATACAAACATTGAGAGAAGGAATACCAGAGTGTTTAGAAACACGAGCAGACGAGTGACAGTATTTACAATCAATCTCGTTAGCGCCAGCGTGAATTTTATGCGAATAATGGATTGGCTGAACAGGCATGTAACCTTGATCAACACCTACTTGCATTAGGTAACCATAGGCGAAATATGCACTAGAAAACAATAAGAAGATCACCGTTGCAAAGACAAGAAATGAGTTCTTTACATAGGCTTCCCAAAGTGGCGTTCGCTTGGATTTACTTGAGAGTTTTTCGATTTCAATTCCATTGGCAATAGCAAGCTTGCGCAATGTTTTAGTCACTAAAAATAGCATCACAACCAAAACCACAAGCACTAATATCAACACGGACAACAACAACGTTGAATTTGCATCACTTGATCCAGTGGCTTGCGTTGCAACTGCTCCAGGAACAACAGCCGGTGCTGGAGGTGTGTAATCGGTATAAGCAATGATGTTATCGATATCTTCATTGCTCAACTGAGGAAATGCAGTCATCACAGACTTATTATATTCCTCATAAATCGCAACGGCCTGGGCATCACCCGACTTGACCATCGCCATTGAATTCTTAATCCATGAATACAACCATTCTTTGTCGTATTTTTCAGAAACACCAGCTAGCGCAGGACCAACCGCTCGTTTGTTCAACTTGTGACAAGCCGCACAATTCATGTTAAAAAGCGACTTCCCTTTCTGGACATCAGGCTCTTGAGCGTGCGATGGAGTGGCTATGGTTATAGCCAACAATAAGGCAAATAAGATTCGAATCTGGGGAACATTTAGGCAAAAAAACCTGATCATGCTGAAGGAGTAAGTTTGCAAGGAAAATACCTTGTTTTGTTTGCATGCAAAATTAAGGCACAAAGCCCACTTTAAAAACTTTAGGTAAGGTGATTTCTAAATTTATATCTATTCTAAATTATATGCTCAATAAGCTCAATAACAGCTTTTTATGTGCATTTTGTTATTTGAGTATTAAACAAAAAAGGGAAAAAATTGCAGGAATTTATAAGCAACCTTTAATTTGCAGACTATGTTTAAATTCTCACGGTTTTGTTTTTTGTTTGTGATCATGCTCACAACTACCATTGTTGCTCAAGAAAATGAGTTGCGTCTAAAGACACCTCCTACTCTTGAGGAAGTGCTTGCACGCAAAATTGATTTGGACAAGAAAAGTTTGGCTAAAAATCAATATACAATACAGATTTATTCTGGAAATTATGATATGGCCAAAGTGTTTTTAGATTCCTTTGCACAAGCATTTCCTGATCAAACAGTAAAACTTAAATTTGAAACACCCAACTATAAGATTCGCGTGGGTCAATTTAGCTCACGATTAGAGGGTGTTGAAATATTCAATACGAT
>JABHGH010000082.1 GCA_018672145.1 Flavobacteriaceae bacterium | reverse complement strand
TAGCAATTACACCAATAAACGCATTTCCTCCAGACTTTACATTACCTACCGGATCCCATCCTAATATTGTATTGTTAATTAAGAGTTGCACAATAATTCCTAAACAGAGAAACGTTAATGCGGTAGCAATAATTTCTGTTATTGATTCTCCTCGAGAAATCAGATGTATTCCAAGATCGCTACTCGCCCAAATGTTTTGACTCCTATCCTCGTAAATATTTCGCACATAATCGCTCGAAAGCCCTGAACCCTTTTTGACTTTTGCTTTAACTTCATATGTTGCGTCTAAAAAATAGATACCATTTTGGGTTGTCCCTAACACCAATTCACCTTGTTCTGTTTTGATCGCATCATTTATTTGAACGGAATCAAATTTCGCAACTTGTGTTAACCGTTTATTCTCCTTTTTCCAGAGTTCACCATTTTTTGAAATAAATAAAAAGGAATTATTTTCAAGTTCAATAATTTCGACAATCTCACTACTTTTTTTTGTAAATGATTGAAAAACAATCTCTTCTCCATTTTCAATTTTAAAGATGGTATTATCAAAATCCGAACTGAATAAATGATTTTTTGTTTTGAAAATGTTAGTGAAATACGTTTTCGCCTTTTGATTCACTAAGGCGCCTGTTGCTAGATCATGATAATACAAATAGTCTAGTGATTGAAAAACAATTTGATCATTGTGCAGGACAACATCTGTAAAGCGTGGCTGAAGGTAATCTGTTTTTGTAGGTTCAACATAGTGTAGACTTTCGTACGTAAACTCTCCGAACGCTGTTTTTTCCCATCGACCAAAACCTCCATTTCCTCCACTATAAATGATGCTATCATTTAACGCATGTATTGCAATTAAATTGGAGAGTTTCCCTTTATTGTATGTGAAGTGTTTCACTCCGTTACTCTCAATAAGACCGCCTGCGGAGGCGATAAAATAGAGTCCGTTTGGAGTTTGTTTTAGTTCCCGAACTTCGGTTGCTTTAAGGCTTGCGTTTGTGACGTGAAAAACAATAGGATTACTAAAATTTTCAAGTTGTCCTGAAATCGAAGACACACTTAATATGGTAAAAAACAAGACGAATCGATATCTTCTTTTCATTCAGTAAATGTAAAATATTTTGACATACTTGATTTGTGTTTATATTTCGATAGTACATTACGCTTTTATATTTTCCTTTTTGTCAAGCACTTTTCATTTCGATATTGATTTCTTACCTTGCTTTTATGATTTCCAAGTCGACACCATCCCAATACCAACGTTATCTGAAGTTTCTGAATGATGAATATCACATTACGTTTTCTAGTTATGAGGATTGCCATCTATGGAGTGTGTCAAAGCAAGATGAGTTTTGGAAGTCAATTGCTTTGTATTTTTCGGTTCAGTTCGATACGCCTTGTTTGACGGTAAGGCAGCGCACAAATCAACTGTGGGAAACACGTTGGTTTGAGGGTGCTTCGTTGAGTTATGCAAAAAATATATTTGCTCAGTTTTCAAACAGTCGCCCTGCGATTGTGTATCAAAACGAAACAACCTCTTTGGCTGAAATTAGTTGGCAATGCCTGCTTAATAAAACAGTTCAAATTCAAAAGGAGTTACTTGGTAAGGGTGTTCAAAAAGGAGACTGTGTGGTTGCGTATTGTGTGAATTCGCCTGAGACGATTGCTGCCTTTTTAGCAACCAATGCTTTGGGAGCAATATGGTCTTCTTGTTCGCCAGATTTTGGTTTGGACGCGGTACGAGATCGCTTCACTCAGCTTCAACCAAAAGTGTTGTTTGGTCATTCAATGTACTCTTATAATGGGAGATCCTATGATGTTTCTGTCAATAACACTTCCCTTTGCGACGAACTTGACGGATGTTTGTTCATTGACCTCAATGCATGTCAAGATTTTGATGATCCCGATGTAAGTTTAGATGATCTTTTTTTTCAATCTGTAGATTTTTCACACCCAATTTGGGTCTTGTTTTCATCTGGCACTACAGGAAAGCCTAAAGCCATTGTTCATGGTACGGGTTCCATGATTTTAGAGCATGTAAAAGCACTTGGAATTCATCAAAATGTTTCAGTTGGGGATCGTTATTTTTGGTATTCAACTACGGGTTGGATGATGTGGAATTATTCTCTTTCAAGTTTGTTGTGTGGTGCAACCTTGTGTATATATAACGGTGCACCTCATTTTCCTGACACCTCATCGCTATGGCGATTTGCTGCACAAGCAACAATCAATCACTTTGGTCATGGAGCTGTCTATTATCAGCAGCAAGTTGATACCGGATTTGCAGGAACATCGGATTTAACCTTTGGCTATTTAAAAACAATCGGTTCTACCGGTTCGCCTTTGTCAGCATCTACCTGTATCGGATTGCAAAAATATTTCACAAATGCTCATGTGATCTCCCTTAGTGGAGGAACAGATGTGTGTACTGCTTTTCTTGGTGGTCACCCCGAAACAGAAAGTATCCCTGGTGAAATTCAATGCAAAATGCTTGGTGCTCCCGTGGCGATTTGGAACGATAAGGGGGAAAAGATTTTAGATCAAGCGGGGGAACTGGTGCTTACAGATTCATTCTTGGTGATGCCTATTTTTTTGTGGGGAGACAGTAATTTCTCACAACTAAGAAAGAGTTACTATTCCATGTTTTCCTCGGTTTGGAATCACGGAGATTGGGCAACAGAAAAAACCGTAGGTAGCTTTGTCATTCATGGTCGTTCAGACGCAACGCTCAACCGCTATGGAGTGCGCATTGGAACAGCTGAAATTTACAATGCCTTACATATAATAGACGAAATTGAAGATAGTCTGATCATTCACCTAACAAATGAACATCATGAAAAATTACTTTTATTTGTGCAATCCAATGATACGCTCGATTTTTCTTTGATAAAATCTCATATCCGAAACCAATGTTCCCCACGACATATACCGGACGAAATGATTCGCGTTCCAGCCATTCCATATACCATTAGTGGAAAAAAGGTCGAAGTGCCTATCAAACGATTATTGATGGGGATGTCAGAAGAAAAGACTTTGAGCAGAGATGCTATGAGAAACCCATCGGCTATTGATTGGTTTATCGATTATGCAAAAACAAACTCTTTCACCTAGAATTAGGTCCTGCATTCAGAATTTCCTTTGAGGCCATGCTTTCGAATTTTTGAAAGTTTGTTTGAAATGCCTCTGACAAGAGATATGCTTGTTTGTAAAAGGCAATGTCATTATCCCAAGTTTGCCTTGGGCTAAGGATGTTGTCTGGGACTCCGGGGCATGTGCGTGGCTGAGCAATTCCAAATACCGAGTGAATATGATAGTCTTTATAACTGTACGAAGAGCTTAGCAGTCCAGTTCTTGCCGCTTCAATCATCGCTCTTGTATATTTGAGCGGAATCCGATGACCAACACCATAAGGCCCGCCAGTCCATCCCGTATTTATCAGCCACACATTAATTTCATTTTCTTCAATTTTTTTGGCCAATAGTTTGGCGTATTCTACAGGGTGTAAAGGCATAAACGGAGCGCCAAAACAAGCAGAGAAAGAGGGTTGTGGCTTGCGTACTCCTTCTTCCGTTCCAGCCACTTTAGCGGTATAACCTGAAATAAAGTGATAGGCTGCCTGGTACTGGTTAAGCTTCGTGATGGGAGGCAGCACACCAAAGGCATCAGCTGTTAAGAAAAAGATGTGTTTGGTTTGTTCGCCTACTGATGGCACAGCAATATTTTTGATGTGATTGAGCGGATAGCTTACTCGTGTATTTTGGGTGATAGATACATTGTCAAAATCCACAATCCCTTCACGATCTGCGATGACATTCTCTAAAAGAGCACCTTTTTTGATTGCGTCGTAAATGTCTGGTTCTTTTTCGTGGGATAGGTTGATGACTTTAGCATAACAGCCTCCTTCAAAATTAAAAACTTTGTTGTCAGGAGTCCATCCATGCTCATCATCGCCAATGAGTTTCCGTTTAGGATCGGCAGAAAGCGTTGTTTTTCCAGTACCCGATAAGCCAAAAAAGAGTGCTGTTGAACCGTCTGCATCGACATTGGCTGAGCAATGCATCGGCAGTATATTTTGTTGTGTCGGCAACGTAAAATTTAGCACAGAGAATATCGATTTTTTAATTTCTCCAGTATAACCACTTCCCCCAATCAAAATGATCTTTTTGGTGAAATTCACGATGGTAAAATTCTCTTGTCTTGTGTTGTCTTGGTCTGGAGTGGCCTTAAATGATGGAATGTTTAGAATTAACCAATCTTCCTTAAAGTTTTCTAACTCTTCATGGTTTGGCTGAATAAACATGTTTCGAGAAAAAAGATTTGACCAAGCATATTCATTAACTACTCGGATAGACATCCGATATCGTAAATCGGAACATGCAAAAACATCGCGAACAAATAAGGTTTTGCTCTCAATGTATGATACCATTTTATCTAAAATGGAATCGAAATCCTTTGATGAAAATGGCTTATTGATTTCCCCCCACCACACTTTGGATGATGTAATGTCATCCTTAACTAGGAATCGGTCTCTTGGTGACCTTCCCGTGAATTTCCCTGTTTTTACAATAAGGGCACCCTTATCGTTTACTGTTCCTTGTTTGCTGCTTATCGTGTGATTGACGAGCTCGTCTGCGCTTAATTGATAAAAAGCTGAGATTTCTTGGCGAATCTTATTGCTCAACACAATGGATTGGGGTTTTGACATAAAAGACATTTGGCCCTGATAGTTTAGTTCAGAGGGTTGTTATTTAAATCAAATGTAAAAAAAGTGTGATAAATATCACAATAAAAAGCGTTATTGTTAAAATGTAAACAACGCTTCCATTTTTTTGCTCTCTTCTTGAGCAAGTTCTGCGTCAACCAAAATTCTACCACTGTGTTCGTCAGTGATGATTTTTTTTCTTGAAGCAATCTCTAGTTGTACTTGAGGCGGAATGGTAAAAAATGACCCTGCTGATGCACCACGTTCAATGGGCACTACAGCTAGTCCGTTTTTTACAGAACCTCTTATTCTCTTGTAGGCTGCAACCAAACGCTCTTCTACTTTCTTTTCAAATTCAGCAGATTTTTTAAGAAGAATATCTTCTTCTTTTTGCGTTTCGGCCAAGATAGCGTCCAACTCCTCTTTCTTATGTTTGAGGTGACTCTCTCTATCGTTAAGCTTTTGTTCTGTTTGAGTGAGTGTCTCCTTTTTTTGCTCGATCAATTCCTTGAGTTGCTTAATTTGTTTTTCAGCTAATTCAATTTCGAGTTCCTGGTATTCAATCTCTTTTGTAAGGGATTCATAAGCACGGTTGTTGCGAACGTTCTTTTGTTGTTCCCCGTATTTTTTTATGAGTTCCTTAGCGGTTTCGATTCCGTTCTTCTTTGCCTTGATTTCATCATCATAAGCCTTTAGCTCAATATTGGTGTTTTCAACGCGCTTCACTAGACCAGCCACATCGTCTTCGAGGTCCTCAACCTCTAATGGAAGTTCTCCGCGAACACTTCGAATCTTGTCGATATGAGCATCAATTAATTGTAGGTCGTAAAGCGCTCTTAGACGCTCCTCAATAGAAATCTCAGTCTTTTTTGCCATGCTTAAAAATAATTTATTGGATTCGTTTCCACTTCCGATAAAAGAATTGCAAAATTAGGTAATTTTTTTGTAAGATAATCTACGATTAATTTTTTTGTGTGTTGTTCCGTTTCATAATGCCCAGCATCTACCAATAAAAAAGAAGAATTACCCTCAAAAAAGTCGTGGTATTTAAGATCAGCTGTGATGTATGCGTCAGCACCTCTGCGTTTTGCGGCACGAATGGCAAAGCTTCCAGACCCTCCCAAAACAGCAATCCGTTGGATGGATTTAGAGCTCACTTTACTGTGCCGCAGTGATGGAGTCTGCAATGTTTCTTTAGCCCATTTTATAAAGACATCGGGCTTCATCTCACGCTGTAAATCTCCAATCATTCCCATCCCTAGGGATTGATTTGTGTTTTCCAGCGTCGAAATCTCATAAGCAACTTCTTCATATGGATGGTTTTCCATTAAAGCTTGAATCAGAGCCTTCTCCAAATGTTTTTTAAAGACCATGTGAACTTGTTTTTCTGGCTCCAGATGTCTTTTTCCTTTTTCTCCGATATGTGGGTTGCTTTTTACGGATGGACGAAAACTACCTTCTCCTTCAACAGAAAAACTACATTCATCGTACTCCCCCAAGCCTCCCGCGCCAACAGTAAATAATGCTTGTTTGATTTTTTCCGCATTTTGAAGAGGGACATAAAAAGATAGTTTTTTTAAGGTACTTTCTTTGGGTACTAAAACGGAAGTGTTTTTTAGTTGTAAAGCCGAACTCAATCCATAGCTCACTCCGTATGGCTGATTGTCCAATGCGGTGTGTATAGCATAAATTGCAATATCGTTTTTAATTGATTTTCGGACAGCTCGAACTACATGCGAAGAGCCAGTAAACTTTGTAATTCCTTTAAATATAATAGGATGAAAGCACACAATGAGATTACATGACTTTTGAATCGCCTCTTCAACAACTTCTTCTAGACAATCGTGTGTGACAAGGATTCCGGTTACTTTGTCTTTTGCATCTCCGACAAGCAATCCAACATTATCAAAATCTTCGGCATAGGTTAAAGGGGCCCATTCTTCTATTATTTGTGTTATCTGATGAATTTTCATAATGAGACCCAAATATAAATGTTATAATTTTGTTTTATGAATCTATTTCGGAAGTCTTTGTATCCGCTCTCTTTGATTTATGATGCAGTGACTCGTATTCGCAACATTGCCTATGACTTGAATTGGTTTAAACATCAAAGTTTTGACATTCCTACAATTGTAGTAGGAAACCTCTCAACGGGAGGAAGTGGAAAAACTCCAATGATTGAGTATCTCCTTCGTAGATTTTCAAATCAACACTCTGTAGCGGTGTTGAGTAGGGGGTACAAAAGGCAGTCTGATGGGTTCGTTATAGGGGGCCATAAAACATCGGTAGAAGACCTTGGCGATGAACCTTTTCAGTTGGCAAAAAAATTTCCCCATGTAAAAGTTGCAGTTTCTAAGAACAGACCTTTAGGGATACAAAAATTATTAACCACCCATTCCTCCTTAGACGCAGTGTTCCTAGATGATGGTTACCAACACAGAAAATTAAAACCATCTTTTCAGATTTTGCTTACCACCTATGCAAGTCCTTGGTTTAATGATTGCGTCTTGCCCGCTGGAAATTTACGAGAGTCTTCAAAAGGAAAAAACCGTGCAGATGTGATTGTGGTTACAAAATGCCCTGATGACCTTTCTAATGAAGAACAAAATAAATTTGCAAAACAACTGAGGATAAACGTTAATCAAAATCTATTTTTCACATCAATTTCCTATGATTCAGTTGTCCAGGGAGATAAAAAGATGCAGGTAAGTTCATTTGTTAAAAAACCATTTGTTTTGGTAACAGGAATTGCAAACCCCAAGCCTTTAATTTCTTATTTAGATGATTTGTCCTCTGAGTATACACATTTTGAATTCCCAGACCATCATTTTTTCTCAGCTTCCGATCTAAAAAAAATAACTTCTCTGGGACTTCCTATATTAACCACTGAAAAGGACTATGTTCGAATTGGCTCTTTACTGGAAAACGTTTTTTTCCTACCAATTGCACTCAAGTTTTTGGGTAACGAAGAGAAGTTTCTTACCTCCATTGAAAACCAATTTTGTTAGAAACAATATTGTGTTTTACCTAATTAATATGTTTGTGTGCTTTGTAGGATGAGCGTACAAGCGCGCCACTTTCAATATGTCTGAAGCCCATTTCTTTCCCAAACACTTCATATTTTCTAAACTGATCGGGGGTGATAAACTCCTTAACTGGCAAATGCTTTTTTGATGGTTGTAGGTACTGACCAATGGTCACGATGTCTACATCAGCATCACGCAGATCGCGAAGAGTTTGTAAAACCTCTTCTTCTGTTTCACCCAATCCGAGCATGATACCCGATTTTGTACGGCGAGCCCCTGCCTGTTTAAGGTATCGTAGAACTTTTAAGCTACGATCGTATTTTGCTTGAATACGCACTTCCCTTGTCAGTCTACGAACGGTTTCCATGTTATGTGATATCACTTCAGGCATGACAGCTACAATTCGATCAATATGTTTTTCAATTCCTTGAAAATCTGGAAGCAGGGTTTCCATGGTTGTTCCAGGGCTCAAACGACGAACCGCTTGAACAGTTTCTGCCCATAAGATAGAACCCATATCAGCTAAGTCATCTCGATCAACTGAAGTAAGTACAGCGTGCTTTATTTTCATGATTTTGATGGAGCGTGCTACCTTTTCTGGTTCTGCCCAATCTACAGTCTCAGGACGACCAGTTTGCACACCACAAAATCCACAAGAGCGCGTACATATGTTCCCCAAAATCATAAAGGTTGCAGTGCCTTCTCCCCAACATTCACCCATGTTAGGACAGCTACCCGAGGTGCAAATGGTATGGAGATTGTATTTGTCAACCAGTCCTCTAAGTTCGGTGTATTTCTTTCCTGTAGGTAGCTTGACCCTTAGCCATTTAGGCTTTGGCGTGTGCTTGGTTTTTTGTTTGAGCGTTTCAGTTTTCATAGAACACCACAAAGATACACTAAAACAGTAAAGTTCTCAAGTACCAAACTGTAAATCCGCTCAAAAAGAGCATGCCTGCCCAAGACCAGACTTGCATCCCCATATTTGGTCGATGGGCAACAGGCATATGTTTTCCAGAGACAAGCAAATAGTTCATTAATGCATAAAAGGGAGCTGTGATAAAGGAGAGAATCGTAGCGATTTCTACCAGTAGCCCCATGTTTGATAATAAGAAAAAGAAAATCATACAAGTGCCCAATGCCAAGACAATAATCCAAAAGATATAGGACGAAGTGATGATTGGTAATCGCAAGATTTGAGCGGTTTTAGCCATTGCTCGTGGCGAAGCGTCTAGTGTGGTTAACGTGGTGCTAAACATTGTTGTAAAAGCCGCTATTCCGATAAGCCAATATGCGCTATCACCCAAACTGCTGGTATAAAGCGCAATCAATTGTTGCGCAAAAGCACCGCCTCCTTTTGAAAAACCAACGTTACTATCAAACATGACAAATGCACCTAAAAAAACAAAACAGATTCCGAGAACAATCGTAGTAACAAAACCTACATTGAAATCAAATAAACTTTCTTTGAATGTCAATTCTTTATTTTGCTTTTTCTTTTCAATTGACCACAAAGAATGCCATACCGATATGTCGAGTGGACCAGGCATCCAACCCATGAACGCAATAAGGAAAGTGACACCTGCGGTTGATGTTGGAAGAACTTGTTTCCAGTTTAGATTATGCGGTTGATCAAAGGCTAGGGTCACAGCAATAAGTGTGCTAATGCTTAGGATGACGATAATTATTTTCATGCCACGATCCAATAATCCAAAACGCCCAAAGGAGAGGGTGGTGACACACAGCATTGTGATGATCACACTCCATAAGACGATATTTGATGAGATGCCAAAGAGCTCAACAGCAAGACCTGCCGTTACAATTGTGACGGCCGTTTGAATGGTGAACATAGTGGCTAGTGTAAGCACAAAATAAGTGAGGATAACCCCCCGACCAAGTTTTGCATAACCAGCGAGCAAACTCTCACCTGTCGCAAGGGCATAGCGTGGGCCAAATTGGAAAAAGGGATATTTAAAAAAGTTGACCAAAAGTAATACCCAAAGCAAACCTAAGCCATGGTCGGCGCCAGCACGTGTAGATTGAACCAAATGGGAAACTCCGATTGCTGCTCCTGCAAACAATAGTCCAGGACCTAATTTTTTAAAGGTATTCATTTTTGTTCTTTGATGATTATGGCCATTAGTTTTTTGGCACGTAAAAGCCTAACCTTTACGTTACTTACCGATAGACTTAATTGCGCAGCGATTTCTTTATGACTGAGTTCTTGAAAAAAACGAAGTTGAATGATGTCTCTATACATCGGTTTGAGCGTCCGGATTTGCTCCAAAAGTTTATCTAGATTTTGGGATCGAATGAGTTGGTCTTCGGGTCCTAGTGTTTCATCAATCAACTCTTTGGCGATTTCATCTGTAGTACTAGATTTGTGAGTTCGAATTTTTTCTTTACGCAATATATCGACATGTAAGTTTTTGGCAATTGATGTGAGCCAAGTGGCAAAAGAGTAATCTTGATTATATAAATCGATTTTGTCAAATGCTTTGGAAAAAGCTTGCAAACACAAATCCTCGGCGTCATTGTCGTTTTCTGTGCGCTTAATCAAAAAGCCATAGAGTTCGTTCCAATGTAGGTCCAGCAATTGTCGAAATGCATGTTGATCTCCACGTTTGGCAGCATGAATAAGTTCGGTAATTTCTTTTTGTTGCAACTTCACAGATGCTAAAAATAACAAATCTAAAAATGAATGTTAATTGTGTTGTGGTTTGGGAGTGTCGCAGTTGGCCTGTTGATCCGGCATTTTGCCACACAAACCACAGGGTTCGCCTTCTTTGTTTAGAAAAGGACTTTGGCTTGCGCAAGTCCCCGCAAATTCGCCATCTTTCTTTGCCCATATTTTAATGGCAATCCCTGCAAACGCAAGTCCAACAAGTAAAACAGTAAGTAAAAAGAGTTTCATGCTATAAAGATAGTATTAACAGCAGAAATGGACTTCTGGTGTGAGTGTAATCCCAAAATGCTTTTGCACTTCGTTTTGTATTTTTTTGCTAAAATCAGTGATTTCCTGTCCACTTGCGTTTCCATAGTTAACCAAAACCAACGCATGATTTTCATGTGTTCCAACATCACCTTCTCGAGTTCCTTTAAGCCCTACTTGTTCGATAATCCACGCAGCGGGAATTTTATAGCTGTCGTTAGCGAGCTTGAAATGTGGGATTTCAGGATGAGATTCCTTGAGTTTCCAAAATGTTTTATCCTCTACAATGGGGTTTTTGAAGAAGCTCCCCGCATTCCCCAGCTTTTTGGGATCAGGGAGTTTTCGTGTGCGTATCGCAATCACAGCATTTGCTACATCTTTAGGGGTTAGCAAATGATGGTTTTGTTCTGCGAGCTGTTGTTCAATTGCGCCATAGGACGTTTGTAAGTTATAGTTGGATTTTTGCAATCGAAAACAGACTTCAGTGATCACCGTTTTGTTTTTGAGTTCACCTTTGAATATAGAGTCTCTATACCCAAATTGGCAATCTGCTTTAGAAAAAACCTGTATGTCTTGGGTTTCTCTAAAGACCAACGTACAGTGTTCAAAAACATCTTTGAGTTCGACGCCATAGGCACCAATATTTTGTATCGGTGCAGCACCTACATTTCCCGGAATAAGGGCCAAGTTTTCTAAGCCACCATATCCACGATCTAGTGACCACATAACAAGTTCGTGCCAGTTTACGCCTGCGCCAACACGAATAACAACCTCATTCCCTTCTTCAGTGATCACATCGAGCCCTGGAATATCCACATGGAGTATGGGTTGTCGAGGGGTTTTGCAAAACAGAGTATTGCTACCACCTCCCAAAATCCAAGCTGAGGCAAAACGTTGATCGCGTAAAATTGTCTGAAGGTCATCAACTGATTTTGCTACTGCAAAAAGCGAAGCATCTGCAGCGACTCCAAAACTATTGTATGTTTTAAGCGAAACGTCTTGATGTATCATTGAATGATTTTGGCTTTGAGAGTGTGTGGGTATACGCTGAGAGCACCCTCAAGAATAGCCGCACTTTCTTTTAGTTTCTGACGATCCAACACAAAGGCAATACGAATCAACGATTTTCCTAACTTGCGATTGCCATAAAATCCAGAGGCTGGTGCGACCATTAAAGTTTTCCCTTTTTGAGAGTAGGATGTTAACAGCCATTTTGCAAAAGAATCGGTATCATCAACAGGAAGTTGTACCAGGCAATAAAAAGCACCTCTAGGAACACTAACCACAACTCCAGGAATCTTGCCTATAGCCTCTACGAGTGTATTTCTTCTTTCATGATAGATAGCTATAACTTCTTTTAAATAGCTCATCGGTTCGTCCATTGCTGCCTCGGCAGCGTGTAGTCCTAGTGCCGGTGGCGATAGTCGTGATTGCGCAAATTTTAGAGCGGCTTCCATCACAGCTTTATTTTTAGAAACCAAACAGCCAATACGTGCTCCGCACATACTGTATCTTTTGGACATTGAATCGACAAGAATAGCATGCTCCTCCAAACCAGGGAGTGTCAATACAGAAACATGTTCGATGTCATCATAAATAAACTCTCTGTATACCTCATCAACAATAAGGAAGATGTCGTATTCCTTCACTAGATCCGCCAAGGCACTGAGCTCTTCTTGATTATAAACATAGCCCGTAGGATTATTTGGATTACAAATAAAAATAGCTCGTGTTTTATCGTTGATTAGAGCTGAAATATCTGAAATGTCGGGAAGTGCAAAATCATTATCAATACTAGAAGGAACAGGAACTACTTTTACGCCACAAGCAGCGGCAAAAGTATCGTAATTTGCATAAAAAGGCTCCGGAATAATGAGTTCATCACCTTCGTTGGTAATGCAATCCAAAGTCATAATGATGGCCTCGCTTGCTCCAGTTGTCACAAGGATATTTTCTGGCTCTACATCAATTTTGTGTTGTGCGTAGTAATCACACATTTTTTCACGGTATGTTAAAGAGCCCTCTGACGGACCATAGGCTAACACATCTTCGTTAAAAGTCTGAATAGCTTGTAGTGCTTTTTGCGGAGTACGGACATCTGGCTGTCCAATGTTGAGGTGGATGACCTCTATTCCCTTGGCCTTAGCTGATTCTGCATCATTTGTTAACTTTCGAATGGGAGAAGTGGGTAGATTCATCCCTTTCAACGAAATTTTAGGCATAGCTCAAATTTGAATTACAAATATGCGAAATTTACAGAGATGCAAAGATGGTGTAAACGGAAAAAGCATCGAAAAACTTATTGTTCCTCAGGCTCAATAATTGTGCCTTTTATCTTCAGAGCCACAACAGCTGTGCTTGCGTTAGAGGTAACCGTGATGGTTTTTCGGATTGGACCAACCCGATTGGTGTCATATTTTACTTCAATAAAGTCTTCTTCGCCTGGCATAATGGAGTCAGTAGGTTTCTTTGGAATTGTACAACCGCAAGACGAACGCACCTGTGTAATGAATAATGCTGCAGACCCTGTATTGGTAAACTTAAATGAACGAATGCCATCTTCACCCTTGTTGATGGTACCGTAGTCAATGACATCTGTATCAAATGTAATCTCGGCTTGACCTAATACCTGAATGGTACAAAAACAAACAGCTAATAGTAAGATAAGATGTGTTGATTTCATGTGGTTTATTTTTGTTAAATATACAAAAAACTACTTCACATTGCCGATGGCTTTTTTTATCAAGTGTTGTTAGCTACTTTTGTGATTCAATCGACTAATCAAGCTTTTCATGGGTTCACCCGAAAAATTAAACGCCAATCAAATCGCTGAAAAGTGGTATTCCTATTGGCTTGAGCACAAGTATTTCCATTCACAGCCCGACGAACGAAGACCATACACAATTGTGATTCCACCCCCAAACGTAACTGGCGTTCTTCACATGGGACATATGATGAACAACACCCTGCAAGATGTGTTGATTCGACGTGCTCGAATGCTTGGTTTCAATGCGTGCTGGGTTCCTGGCACCGATCATGCATCGATTGCAACAGAAGCCAAAGTGGTTCAAAAGCTTGCCAATGAAGGTGTAAAAAAAGAAGACTTATCAAGGGATGAGTTTCTGGGACATGCTTGGCAATGGACAGATGACCATGGGGGCATTATTCTCGATCAACTTAAAAAACTTGGATGTTCTTGCGACTGGGATCGCACCAAATTTACACTTGATCCCGAAATGACAGAATCTGTTTTACAAGTCTTTGTTGACTTGTATGAGCGAGGATTGATTTATCGTGGGTATCGTATGGTCAACTGGGATCCAGAGGCACAAACTACGCTGTCTGATGAAGAGGTTATTCACGAAGAAAAGCAAGGAAACCTCTATCATATTGCCTATCGAGTTGTAGGAAGTGAGGAAAAAATCACAATAGCGACCACACGACCAGAAACCCTCATGGGAGACACTGCTGTGGCAATCCACCCCGAAGATGAAAGGTTTAAGCATCTTCATGGCAAAAAGGTTATTGTTCCGATTGTTGAGCGTGAAGTTCCGATTATTATTGATGATTATGTGGATATAGAATTTGGGACAGGTTGTCTAAAGGTCACACCTGCCCACGACGAAAACGACAAGGCATTAGGGGATAAACACAATCTTGCTTTTGTTGATATTTTTAACCCAGACGGAACCTTAAATAAAGAAGGATTACACCTTGAGGGTAAAGACCGTTTTCATGCCCGAAAGCTGATTGTGAAAGAGCTAGAAAAGTCAGGAGAATTGGTGAGCACCAAACCACACACTCATAAAGTTGGTTTGTCGGAACGCACCAAAGCCGTTGTAGAGCCAAGACTTTCCGATCAGTGGTTTTTAAAAATGGAGCAATTGGCGAAGCCTGCACTTTCAGCAGTAGAGGATGGGACAGTAAAATTGTTTCCAAAAAAATTCATGAACACATACCGGCATTGGATGAGTAATATTCGAGATTGGAATATTTCTCGACAATTATGGTGGGGTCAGCAAATCCCTGCTTACTACTATGGCCCTGACAAACAAGATTTTGTGGTTGCCTTAACGCAAGAGAAAGCGGTTGAGAAAGCACGCGTTAAAACAAACAACCCAACCTTGTCCATTGCAGACCTTACGCAAGATGAGGATGTGCTAGACACTTGGTTTTCGTCATGGCTATGGCCGATATCTGTTTTTGACGGAATTCGAAACCCAGACAATGATGAGGTTCAATATTATTACCCCACACAAGACCTAGTCACCGGACCTGATATTTTGTTTTTCTGGGTTGCTAGAATGATTATGTCGGGATATACTTTTCGTGATGCACAACCCTTTCAAAATGTTTATTTAACGGGATTGGTACGAGACAATCAAGGAAGAAAAATGTCCAAGCAACTTGGAAACTCTCCAAATGCCTTAGGGCTTATCGACAAATATGGTGCTGATAGTGTTCGTGTGGGCTTGCTTCTCAGTTCTGCTGCCGGAAACGATCTTCTTTTTGATGAAGCGCTGTGCCAACAAGGGAAAAATTTTGCTAATAAAATCTGGAATGCACACCGCTTGCTTCAAGGGTGGGAAATCGACGATTCGATTTCACAAGACAGTGTGGCAAAACAAGGCATAGAATGGTATAAATACAAGTTCCAGAAAGAACTCACAATTGTAAATGATCATTTTGATAAATACAGAATTTCTGATGCGTTGATGAGTATTTACAAATTGATTTGGGATGATTTCTGTTCATGGTTATTGGAGCTAGTCAAGCCTTCATACGGGAAGCCGATTGACAGTCAAACTCACGCTGAAGTTGTTGAAATTTTTGAAAACAACTTACGATTACTTCACCCGTTTATGCCATTCTTGTCAGAGGAACTGTGGCATGTTTTGGGAACACGATCGGCAGAAGAAGCACTGATTGTTTCTTCGTGGCCAAAATCAGAAAAAGTGAACGAAAATGTTTTGCGTATTTTTTCTCACACAATGGAAATGGTGTCTTCAATTCGTGCAATTCGTATGCAAAAAAACATCCCCATGAAAACCCCGCTTCAACTTATTGAAGAAACAAAACAAGTGGATTATTATGAACAAGTGGTTTGTAAGCTGGCTAGTATTGATTCATGTACTGTTGCGAAAGAAATGCCTGAGCAAGTTCTTTCGTTCCGTGTAGGCACTTCAGCTTATTTTATGCCTTTTTCTTTGGATAACCCTGTGGAGGAAATGCGCAAATTAGAAGAAGAGTTAAGCTATCAAAAGGGATTCTTGCAAAGTGTTCAAAAAAAGTTGAGCAATTCTCGCTTTGTGGATAATGCACCTGAGAGTGTTGTAGCTGTTGAAAGAAAAAAGGAGAGCGATGCGCATGAAAAAATAAAGCATATTGAGCAGCAGCTCGCACAGCTTCAGCGATAATATAACTACATGAGTTGACGGACTAACTCTGTATATTTTTTCTCAGCAATTTCCTTTGGTAAATGACCAACTTGCATGAGCGCATTTGACTTAAATGCACTTACGATGGGCTTATCGTTATTGGGTTTGGCTTCATTTCCTTTTGCGACTTTGTAATACGCATACAATCGTAATAAATCATCCATAGGGATATGTTGATGATGATCGCTAACCCAACTGACGGCACTATCAAAAGTTATCGTTTCCCCCTTCACTTGGTTCACGATTCACTGATGATTGTAACGCCTCCTTTTACCTTTTCATTGAGTTCAATGTTCAGAGGCGTCCCTAATGGTAAAAACAAATCGACACGAGAACCGAATTTGATGAACCCAGCGTCATGACCTTGGATTGCCTTTTCGTCTTTTGTCGCATAGTTTACGATTCGTTTAGCAACCGCACCAGCAATTTGTCGATAGAGGACAGAGCCGTATTTTTCATGGTCAATCACTATAGTTGTTCTCTCGTTGAGAGTGGATGACTTTGGGTGCCAAGCAACCAAATATTTACCAGGATGGTATTTGCTCAAAAGAATTTTACCACTTAATGGATAGCGTGTGACATGCACATTGAGTGGGGACATAAAAACAGATACCTGTAAGCGTTTGTCTTTAAAATATTCTGACTCGTGCACTTCTTCAATGATAACCACTTTCCCATCAACGGGAGCGATGATATTACTGTGGTCTTCGAGCGGTGTTCTTTTGGGATTTCTGAAGAATTGAAGGACTAGCACTAGCATCGTTAAGGCTAGAAATTGAAGAGCAATCTTGAGCCATTCAATCGTTATAAAATAGTCAGCGCACAATACGATGACAGCAGCGCTGATAAACGCAAAAATGATAATTCGAAATCCTTCTTTATGAAACATAAATTGTAAATAATAAAATATATAAATAAACAAATGGTATGGTAAAAATAAGACTATCTAGCCGATCGTATAGCCCTCCGTGACCCAGTAAAATAGAACCACTGTCCTTTACATTTGCCGTTCTTTTGAATTGACTTTGAACAAGGTCGCCTATGATTGATGTTGTGCTAGCGAGTAAGCCAATTTGAAGCCAAAACAAAAAGCTATAATCCAAAAACAGATAGGAGTTTACCAAAGCGACAGCTGGACTAAATAAAAGTGCTGCAACTGCCCCTTCAATCGATTTGTTCGGAGACACATTACGAAAGAGGGTGTTTTTTCCAAACATAGATCCGTAGCTATACGCCATCCCATCTGTCCCCCAAATAAAGAAAAGTAAACCAAGCACAATGTCTTTGGTAAAGATAATACTGTCCTGTTGAGTTGCTTCAGATAAAAGAAGCATGGGAAATAAAATATGCATAACGCACACAAGACTGGCGAATGTTGCGTGGAGTTTGATTTTTATTTGACCAAACATCAAAACAGCAAGGCTTGTTTGGCAGAACAAAGCAATCAAAGCCACAGAAATTAATGGTAAGCCATTGACAAAAAGACCTATAGTAATGAGGCATAAAAGTCCTGGAAGAAGGATTGATTGCACTTTAAAAAGTTTAAGCATTTCGTGAGCAGCAATGAAAGCAAAACTCACGACAAGGACATTGTAGAATAAAGAATGTTCTACTAATATTGCGGCTATCCACACGCCTGCATAGACAAGCCCAACCAGTGACCGATTAAAAAAATCATTCATTAATAATCTTCTACAAGAATTAAGTATACGTGCTTTATTGGTAACCCATATGTCAGAAAACTGTTTTTACTTTCTGATATAGTCTTTTTAAAATGTTTAATAGAAGTGATGTTTATGGGAATATTTTTTTTGTATTTGTGTTTAATTCCTTTCAGCCCTTCGCTAAGTGTATCGGTGAGTTGTTTTGTTCCGGCAACAATAACAAAATTTTCTGGCAGATCAATAAGTTTGTGATTGGCAATTTGTTCAGCACACATGATTAAGCTTCCATCGTGTGCCACCAAAAACTCACACGTGGTGAGAAAAAAGCGTGCATTCAGATTGGTTTTGGTTGGTGTGATAGATGGTCTGACAAAGCGTTCTTGCAACTTTGAATCAAAACAAAGCATTTCGCAATCATCCCATTTGTTTTCGGAGAGAATGTTCTTGAAAGCTTCGATTGATTCTTTCTTGCTTTCGCAATAGATAAACTTACCTCCTTGCTTGGTGAATTTGATCGTAAAAGATTCTTCGATAGGAACCTCAACGGCAGGCATATATTTGCTGCGAACCGCTTCATCTTTTTTTTCAGGCTTTGAAGAACCTCCAAAAAGAGAGGAAAAGAGTCGTTTCAAGACATTTTTGTTTGAAACACTAAAGATATAAAACTATGTTGACTTCTCTGTCTTTTTTGTCGTAGACGTTTCAGTAAGTTTTGCAACAGGGTCTTCTTTTTCAAATGGACGCTTGCCAAATATTGTCACCAAATCATCTTTGAAGATAACTTCTTTATCGAGTAAATACTCTGCCAGTTCCGTTAATTTCTTTTTGTTTTTACGCAATAAAGCAATGGCTCTTTTGTATTGCTGTTCCACAATTTTAGAAATTTCTTCATCGATTTGTTTGGCTGTGGCCTCACTATACGGCTTTGTAAAGCCAAATTCGTTTTCACCATCGGCGTTGTAATACGTAATATTACCAATCTTCTCATTGAGCCCATAGACGGTGACAATAGCACGTGCCTGTCGTGTCACTTTGACTAGGTCACTTAAAGCACCTGTCGATATTTTGCCAAACACGATTTGCTCTGCTGCACGCCCCCCTAATGTAGCACACATTTCGTCAAGCATTTGCTCGGTTTGTACAATCTGCCGTTCTTCAGGAAGGTACCAAGCAGCTCCCAATGATTGCCCTCGTGGTACAATGGTCACTTTGACTAAGGGAGCAGCGTGCTCAAGCATCCAACTCACTGTGGCGTGACCAGCTTCGTGGAAAGCGATTGTTTTCTTTTCAGAAGGAGTGATGATTTTACTTTTCTTTTCCAACCCACCAACAATGCGGTCAACGGCGTCCAAAAAGTCTTGACGATCAACTTTCTTCTTCTTTTTTCGAGCGGCGATCAAGGCAGACTCGTTACAAACATTGGCAATGTCTGCACCTGAGAACCCTGGTGTTTGTTTGGCCAAGAAGCTCACATCAAGTTTGCGATCTACCTTTAATGGTTTCAAGTGCACCTCAAATATTTCTTTTCGCTCGTGTAAGTCGGGAAGATCGACATAGATTTGGCGATCAAAACGACCTGCTCGCATCAATGCTTTATCCAACACATCGGATCGGTTAGTTGCTGCTAATACGATTACGTTAGTATCTGTGCCAAAACCATCCATTTCCGTAAGCAACTGGTTTAAGGTGTTTTCGCGTTCATCGTTTGAGCCAGTCATATTGTTTTTTCCACGTGCTCGGCCGATGGCATCTATCTCATCAATGAAAATGATCGCTGGAGACTTGTCCTTTGCTTGCTTGAATAAGTCACGCACACGAGATGCGCCTACCCCAACAAACATTTCAACAAAATCTGACCCTGAGAGTGAGAAAAATGGAACTTTCGCCTCACCGGCAACTGCTTTTGCCAGAAGTGTTTTTCCTGTTCCTGGAGGGCCTACCAACAAAGCTCCTTTTGGAATCTTCCCTCCCAAAACGGTGTATTTGGAAGGATTTTTTAAAAAGTCTACAATTTCTTGCACCTCTTCTTTTGCCCCTTCCAGTCCAGCGACGTCCTTGAAGGTGATTTTTACGTTTGACTTTTCATCAAATAGTTTAGCTTTTGACTTACCAATATTAAAAATTTGTCCTCCGCCACCTGCGCCTCCGCCTGACATTCTTCGCATAAGGAAAATCCATACGCCAATAATCAAAATTAGAGGGAGAAAGCTCAACATCACATCGAGCCAACGGCTTTCAACTGTTTTAAAGTCATAATCAAATTCAACACCATTGCTTTTTGCGTTCTCTAGTTTTCCTTGAAAAATTTCTAGATTACCTACTTCAAATTGGTAGTGTGGTCCGCTGCTGCTTGAACGACCAAAGAAATCTTTTGTTCGTGCTTTTTTATGCTTGGACGTTTGTAAGGCATCATCCTTGATGGTTACCTGCGCCAAATTTTTATTGATGACCAATACGCGCTCAACTTCATCTTCGTTAAGAAATCGCTCGAATGTTGAGATGTTTATTTGCTGATCGTTTGATAGCCCGTCACTATTATTGAAATAAGACATGCTGATAAAGAAAGCAGCTATTAAACCATAAAGCCAGTATGAACTTAGCGTTGGTTTCTTATTCGGAGTTTTTTCTTTTTTAGCCATAATTAATAGTTAGAAGCAATTGCAGTTATTTTAGCATCTCCCCAAAGGGACTCGATGTCGTAATATTCTCTGACAGTACGTTGAAATATATGAACAACCACATTTATATAATCCAACAAAACCCATTCAGCAGTTTCTGTCCCCTCTACATGAAAGGGTTTTTCTTTGAGTGCTTTACTCACCTTTTTTTGAACAGAGCCTGCCAAGGCATTCACCTGTGTGTTGGAATTACCAGAACATACGATAAAATAACTGCAAACAGAATTTTCAATTCCCCTTAAGTCTAGTATTTGAATGTCTTCTGCCTTGACGTCTTCAAGCGCATCGATAATGTGTGTGATTAACAGATCCGTACTTTCGGTCTTACCCATATAGTTGTTAATTAAGCAAATTTATCACAAATTCGTGTAAAACAACGAGTTATTGCTAGCTTTGTTCTATGCATCTAATCAAACTTAATGCCACTGATTCCACCAACGATGCCTTACGGATTTTGTTGTCGAAAAATCATTCTGCAAAGCCAACAATCGTTTGGGCTTTGCATCAAAAAAACGGAAAAGGGCAGAGTGGAAATGTTTGGACCAGTTCGGCAGGAGAAAACCTAACCTTCTCTCTTTGCATTCCTAGTGTAACGCTTCCAGTGGATCAACTATTCGAACTCAATAAACAGGTTGCAGTTTGTTTGGCAAGCTGGTTTTTATTACACAAAATCAAAAATATTTATGTGAAATGGCCAAACGACATTTTGTCAGGAAATCAAAAAATTGCTGGCATCTTAATCGAAACGAGTGTTCACAAAGCGGTCGCAAAGTCCATTGTGATTGGAATTGGCATTAATGTGAACCAGCTTTATTTTCCAAATTTACCTCATGCAGTATCTATGCGTTCAATAACAAAAATCAATTATGATTTGGAAGAGCTTTTGCTTTCTGTCACAGATCGTCTTATAAAAACGCTATCACTTCCTTTCAAGGCTATTGACGACTCCTACACAAACTTGCTCTATGGACGGAACCAAAAAAGAACGTTTCGTACACAAAACAATGAGTTTGAAGGAACAATATTGGACGTTACCCCGGAGGGAAAATTGAGAATACAAACCCAAAATGGGGAACGACAGTTTGCTGTAAAAGAACTACAGTTTGTGCATATTTTCAATCAGTGATTCCATGAACTTGGTGAGTGGTTTTTTGACCATCATTGCCATCATTGGATTAAAATCTCCTTGAAAACGGAGTTGAATTTCGGTTTCGTTTTCTTCACACGCTATTAAAGTGCCTTTTAGAGAAAACGCAACCTTATCACTAGTGGATTTTAAAACAACGGATTCTCCTTCATTTCTTTCAATAATGGTGAGACCAATTTCGGGCATACTCCCGAGTTTAAAACGAAAGCTGTCGTTGTCGACTACTGAAAACTGTGCACCATCTGGCATCAGCATCTCGTATGTGTTGGCGTCCGCCAATTGAGCAAAAACCACTTCAATAGCGTGTTTTATTTTGACTGATGTGCTTGTGATTTCCATTTGTTACGGTTTCCATTTGTTAGGTGCCGCACGCCATTGACGTAGAACCTCTGCTTCGCTTTTGAGAATAAAACGATTTTCGATTGCTAATTCAATCAAATGATCATAATCACTAAGAGAGTGAATGTTGATGTTTTCTTTTTTGAATCGTTTTTTAGCAATGGAAAAATTATAATCAAAAATCGACATCAATCCTGTGATTTCCGCCCCAGCTTCTTTGAGCGCTTTTATAGCGTCCAAACTACTTTTACCTGTGCTGATTAAATCTTCGATAACCACCACCTGACGGTTGCTTTCTAAGAGACCTTCAATCTGATTTTTTCTACCATGCCCTTTCGCCTTTGGGCGTACATAAACAAAAGGAAGATTAAGCTCTTCTGCCACCAAGGCGCCAATCCCAATGGCTCCTGTAGCGACACCTGCGATAACATCGGCACGACCATGAAGACTCTTTATCTGTTTTGCAAACTGTTCTCTTATAAAAGTACGAACTGTTGGATAGGATAAAGCAATACGGTTGTCACAATAGATTGGTGATTTCCACCCGCTCGCCCATGTGAATGGGTTTTTGGGTTCCAATTTTATTGCATTAATTTGTATTAACAATTCAGCTACTTTTTTTGCTGTGTAGGGATCGTGAATCATGGAACAAAAGTATAAAGTTTTTATTAATACAAAGTGGATTGTTTTGACTTCTAAAATTCCAAATACCTCAACCCCTGTTGTTCTTCCTTTAGAATCCGTTTCTTTCTCCGAAGTTTTAGATTGCATTAAAGAAAAAAAAGCAAAAAAAATTTTTCTGTTTCACCATGATGAAGCGGAATTACTCGATCTTTTTAAAGCAAAACTCCCTGTGGTTCAGGCAGGGGGTGGGTTGGTTACCAACGAAAAAGGAAAAACGCTATTCATTTACCGCAAAGGGAAATGGGATTTACCCAAAGGTAAAATTGATCGAAAAGAAAGCATTAAAAAAGGGGCGAAACGCGAGGTGAAAGAGGAAACAGGTGTTAAAAAACTCAAAATCACAGGGCTTGCAGGCGTCACCTATCACATTTTTAAGAGAAACGACATTTACCAACTTAAAGAGACATTTTGGTATCACATGACCTCTACATATACTGGCGAGCTTAAGCCAGAGCTAAAGGAGGGGATCACCAAAGCAAAATGGAAAGGCCCAAAAAAAACGGCCAAAGCATTGAAGAACTCCTATGAAAATATCCGTTCTCTGATGCTAGAACTGTCAGTTACACCCTGACACAGCCTGGAACAAAGCGTTTGTAATCGCCGTTGTTTCGAATGATTTCACGCACAATACTGCTGCTAATAAATGATGTCTGAATCGAGGTTAGTAAAAAAACAGTTTCGATTTTAGAGAGTTCACGATTGGTACGAGCAATGGCTTTTTCGAATTCAAAATCACCATGATTACGGACGCCTCTCAAGAGATAATCAGCACCAACAGATTTGCAAAAGTCAATGGTGAGCCCATCGTAAACCATGACACGAACCTTGGGATTGTCACGAAAGCATTCTTCAACAAACTGTTCTCGTTGGTCTAAAGAAAACATATAATTCTTCTCTGAATTATTTCCGATACCAACAATCACTTCGTCAAAAATGGTTGCTCCGCGTTCCACAATATCCTTATGCCCTAGTGTGATCGGATCAAAAGAGCCAGGAAAGACTGCACGTTTCATAAGGCAAAGGTATTTATTTTTCAATGGCTTCGACAAGAGCATTGTCAAACAACTGCTGTAAGCTGATTCCTGCGTGTTTGGCTTGTTGAGGTAGCAGACTTTCTTTTGTGAGTCCAGGTACAGTGTTGATCTCTAAAAAATATGGTGTGTCACCAACAAAAATAAAGTCGCTTCTGCTCAGTCCTTTCATCCTTAGGGCGGTATATACTTTTTTTGCTGCGATTTCCACATTTTTACGCTGAACATCAGTCAAACGAGCAGGTGTAATTTCTTCGGATTTACCTTCGTATTTGGCACTAAAATCAAAAAAATCCTCATCGGTAACGATTTCAGTCGGTGCTAAAACCAGAACTGATCCTTGGTAGGTAATCACGCCTATTGATACTTCTGTACCCTCTAGAAAAGATTCGATGAGCACGCTATCATCTTCTTTAAAAGCAAGTGCAATGGCTTTGAGTAAAGCCTCTTCTTTATAAACTTTAGAAACACCAAAACTACTCCCTGATTGGTTGGCTTTAACAAAACAAGGAAGCCCAACAGAAGAAACAATTGCTTTGGTATCGACCACTGCGCTTGCATCAATAACAAGGCGTTTGGCCATGGCAATGTCATGGGATTCTAGGTAATCAAGTGTTTTTGCTTTGTCATAGGTCAATGCAGAAGCCGAAGATGAGCAACCCGAGTAGGGGATGCCCAAGTTGTCAAAATAGGATTGGAGAACTCCGTTTTCACCTGGTGCCCCATGCACAGCGTTAAAAACGACATCAAAATGGAGGTCGCCACTGCTAAATGTTTCCTTATCAATGGGTCGCCAGAGACTGTTGACCCCTACAGACCAGACGTTGTCGGTGACTCGAACGGCATAGGCTTCGTATTTTTTTTGATCGAGGTGAGCCATGACTATAGCACCGCTTTTAAGCGAAATTTCGTATTCAGAGGTGTGTCCACCCATCACTACTGCTACGCGAATTTTCATCTTACAAAAATATCATTAATTTTAACCTAATTCATTTATTATCTTTGCAACTTATTTTTACCCCATGAGACTATTGCGTTTTTTCGTTAGTAAGACTTTTATCGTTCTGCTTTGCAAGGCAGCAGCTTTGGGGGTAGGACTCCTTTTTCTATTGTTTTTGAGCTTGCACTGGCACACCCGTCAGAGTCGCCTCATCGAAGTCCCTGATTTGCACCAAAGACCATTGACAGAGGCACAAGAGATACTCACCGATTTACGTTTGGGTTACGAAGTTATTGACTCCACTCAATTCGACCCCGATCTACCACCTCTCTCTGTCATTGACCACCAACCACGAGCAAACGAAGAAGTCAAAAGAGGACGTAAAATCTACTTGACCCTCAATCCATCATCCTTTCGAAAAATATCAGTCCCCAATGTCGTTCAAGTGACCTATCGAAATGCCCTTTCGTCGCTTCGTGCGGTTGGATTGGAAGTAGGAAATGTCAGTTACAGAAACAACATTGGTAAAAACATGGTATTGGAACTACGCTTTAATAATGAGACCATCAATCCAGGAACAAAAATTCCCAAAACATCAAAAATTGATTTGATACTCGGTAATGGAAGACGATCACGCTAATGGAAACGCCCACACAAGACGACTCACTTTATGAGCACCACGCCTTTACGGCAGATAGCGGACAGACACCGCTACGCGTGGATAAATACCTGATGAATCGCATTGAAAATGCCACTAGAAATAAAATTCAGCTCGCTGCCAAAGAAGGTAGCGTCCATGTTAATGATGTGGCGGTAAAATCTAACTACAAGGTCAAAGGGGGTGATAAAGTTCGGGTTTTATTTGCCCATCCGCCGTATGAAAACTTATTGGTTGGTGAAGACATTCCTTTGGATATCGTTTTTGAAGATGATGCCTTGGTGGTGGTCAATAAGCCTTCGGGTATGGTAGTGCACCCGGGTCATGGAAATTATACCGGCACCATGCTCAACGCATTACTCTATCATTTTGAATCCTTACCAAAAAACACCAACAATCGGCCAGGTTTGGTGCATCGGATTGACAAAGACACAAGTGGCCTTTTGGTTGTTGCTAAAACGGAGGAAGCGATGACTCACCTCGCCAAGCAGTTTTTTGACAAAACTTCTGAACGCACCTATTTGGCACTTGTTTGGGGCGATGTGCTCGATGACAAGGGCACCGTTGAAGGGCACATTGGCCGCGACCCTAAAAACCGACTGCTAATGACCGTTTTTCCTGACGGATCACAAGGCAAAGAAGCGATTACTCATTTTGAGGTTGTGGAGCGGTTTGGCTACAACACTCTGTTGCGTTGCCAACTCGAAACAGGACGTACCCACCAAATTCGTGCTCACCTAAAGCATCTTGGGCATACGCTTTTTAACGATGCTCGCTATGGTGGTGACAAAATACTAAAGGGTACTACTTTTACAAAGTACAAACAGTTTGTGGACAATTGCTTCAAGGTGCTACCGCGCCAAGCTCTCCATGCCCAAACTTTGGGATTTGTTCATCCGACAACTGCTGAAAAGATGTCGTTTGAAGCTAAACTCCCTCAAGATATGCAGACTGCCATCGAAAAATGGAGACACTACGCCAAGCACCGATTGGACTGATTATAACTCTTGATGAACAATTCTTTAAGCCTAAGGAATTTGCCCATCCCAAAATCCCTTTCTATTTTTGAATAAAAGCGATTGACATGAAAATTTTAGTTTCCCCTGCCAAATCCCTTAATTACGAATCTCCGCTACCGCATACACAGTGCAGTCAGCCTGTGTTTGTCAATGAGGCCAAAGCGCTCAATGTGGCTTTACGCAAAAAATCGCCTACAGAGCTCAAAGCACTCATGGGTATCTCGGACAAGCTGGCGGAACTCAACTGGACACGAAACCAAAGCTTTTCTGTCCCATTCTCCCCCGCTAACGCACGCCAAGCTGTCTATGCCTTCAATGGTGATGTTTACACAGGTCTCGACGCTTACACTATACAAGAAGCACAATGGGAAACGCTCAATGACAGCCTACGTATTCTGTCGGGTCTCTATGGCGTACTCAAACCCTTTGACCTGATGCAGCCCTACCGTTTGGAAATGGGAACATCTTTTGGGGTCAATGGTAGTAAAAACTTGTACCAATATTGGAAAGACAAACTGACCAAGCAGCTCAATGCAGAATTGGACACAGACGAACTTGTGGTCAATTTGGCAAGCAAAGAATACGCTTTGGCTGTCGCTACGGAACAATTGACGGCCGATGTGAT
Source organism: Flavobacteriaceae bacterium (assembly GCA_018672145.1). GTDB lineage: Bacteria > Bacteroidota > Bacteroidia > Flavobacteriales > Flavobacteriaceae > UBA724. The sequence continues at coordinate 7,875 of JABHGH010000082.1, read as the reverse complement.
TGCACCTATTTTTAAAGATTTTAAAAACGGCAAATTGAAAATCATTTCCTTTTTCGCCAAAAAGGCACGGGGACTCATGGCGCGTTACTTGATTGAAACCAACGCCAAAACCACAAATGATATTCTGCGATTTGCTTTGGATGGCTATGCCTATAGTGATGAACACACAACAAATCCTACGGAGCCAGTGTTTATTCGTTAATTTTAAAGCTATATTATTTATTCTTTTTTTGGTCTCATTTCGAGATCATTTCCCAATCTTCTTTGAAAAAAACATATGTAGTGGTGGCTTCTTTTGGAGAAGGTAGCATTCAAATTTAAAAATAGAAGAGGCTTATGCGAGTTTTCAAAAGTTTTTGGGACAGATTATGCTGCTCTATCCCAGTCCTTCGAAGGATATATTACATATGGGCTAAGAGCTGGCGGAAAAGTAAGCAAACTCACCTATTTGCTTAAAGCATAAGGAGCCCAAAACCGAAAGTGTTTTTTTTTAAATAGAGGTTGATTACCCCTAATAATGTATGAAAAAAAGGATTAAAACTCTGAGGAAGCGTGAAATGCAATCTGTGGGTACTTGTCTTTTGTCATTTGCAGGGAGAAGGCAGAGTCAGCCAAAAAGACGAGTTGCCCCTCCTTGTCTTTGGCGAGAAACTTGGCTTTGGTTTGTGTAAAGTTCTTGAAGTCAGCGTCGCCACTCTCTTGTGCTTCGACCCAACAGGCCTTAAACACGTTAAGATTTTCGTAAGTGCACTTTGCGCCGTATTCGTGTTCCAGGCGGTATTGAATCACTTCAAATTGTAAGGCGCCAACCGTCCCGATCACTTTTCGCCCATTGAGGTCAAGGGTAAACAATTGCGCAACCCCTTCGTCCATGAGTTGATCAATGCCCTTCGCAAGTTGTTTGGCTTTCATCGGATCGGCATTGTTGATGTAGCGAAAATGTTCAGGGGAGAAGCTCGGAACACCTGAAAAGTGAAGTGTCTCTCCTGCGGTGAGCGTATCACCAATCTTAAAGTTTCCGGTATCATGCAACCCAACGATGTCGCCGGGGTAGGATACCGCAACAACTTCTTTTCGATCGGCAAAGAAAGCGTTGGGGCTACTAAATTTTAACTTTTTGTTTTGGCGCACGTGGAGGTAAGGCGTGTTGCGTGTAAAAGTTCCAGACACAATTTTGATAAAGGCCAAACGATCTCTGTGTTTGGGATCCATATTGGCGTGAATTTTAAAAACAAATCCACTAAATGCATCTTCTTTGGGGTCAACCAATCGTTCTGCGCTGTGTTTTGGCAAGGGTTGTGGAGCGATTTCAATAAAGGCATCTAAGAGCTCTTGCACCCCGAAATTGTTCAATGCTGATCCAAAGAATACGGGCTGTTGCTGGCCAGCCAAATAGGCTTCACGGTCAAACGAGGGATAAACTTCCGTGACGAGTTCAATTTCTTCACGCAGCAAATTGGCGGCCGTATCCCCGATATGGTCAGACAGGCTTGGATCGTTGATGTTATCAAAGTCAATGGCGTCTGAAATACGTGTTTTGTTGGCTTCGTTGAACAAGCGCAGTCGTTTACCCCACAGGTTGTAAATCCCTTGAAAATCATAGCCCATTCCTATAGGAAAGCTCAACGGCGTTACGGTAAAGCCGAGTTTTTGTTCCACCTCGTCCAAAAGATCAAATGCATCTTTTCCTTCTCGATCAAGCTTGTTGATGAATACGATGATGGGAATGTTTCGCATACGACACACCTCAACGAGTTTTTTGGTTTGTTCTTCCACACCCTTTGCGACATCAATGACCACAATCACACTGTCAACAGCGGTCAGGGTACGAAAGGTGTCCTCGGCAAAGTCTTTGTGGCCAGGGGTGTCGAGGATGTTTATTTTTTTGTCTTTGTAGTGAAAGGCCAGTACTGAAGTTGCCACGGAAATCCCACGTTGACGCTCAATCTCCATGAAGTCGCTTGTCGCTGATTTTTTGATTTTGTTTGACTTTACGGCCCCGGCTTCTTGGATCGCACCACCAAAGAGAAGAAGTTTCTCCGTTAGGGTAGTCTTTCCTGCGTCGGGGTGAGAAATAATCCCAAATGTTCGACGGCGTGCAATTTCTTCCAAAAAACTCATGGTCGCAAAAGTACTACCGTTTTGGCAATTGTTGAATTTTTTTGAACGAAGAATCATTTAATTCTTTACAAGACGGATCGAATGTGGCTTGCCGTTTATTTGTACAACTCAAAATATAATCTCGCTGCATAGGGCGATATGTTTAAGAGTACACTCATTTCCCCTTGATCGTCAAATTGTTCCAGCGCAACGTTTGAGCCCAAAAAAGAATAGATGCAGATCTTTTTTATGGGATACAAACTATCAATGGTGGGTGTGGTGTAGACGTTTCCTTTCTTTTGGTCCCAGCACGATTGTTTATATTGAGACATATGGAGGTTATTAGCCACTAAAACATACATTTATACTGCATTTTTTTTGTAATTTTATATACATGGAAGAACAGGTTGTTTTAGTCGATGAGAAAGATAATCCAATCGGCTTGATGCCCAAGATGGAAGCGCACGAAAGGGCCGTTTTGCACCGTGCGTTCTCCGTTTTCATCCTCAACGGCAAAGGAGAGTTAATGCTTCAGCAGCGTGCCAACAATAAATACCATTCACCAGGACTGTGGACAAATACTTGCTGTAGCCACCAACGTGATGGTGAATCGAATATTGATGCTGGTCAAAGGCGGTTGCATGAGGAAATGGGATTCACAACCGAATTGACTGAACTCACTTCATTTATCTACAAGGCATCCTTCGACAACGGTTTGACCGAACACGAGTTCGATCACATTATGTTAGGGCGTTATGAAGACAATCCTGTTATCAACCCCGATGAGGTAGCCGCTTGGAAGTGGATGCCCTTGGCCGAGGTCAAAAAAGATGTGGAAGCCAATCCAAAAAACTATACTGTATGGTTTGTGATTATCTTTGCAAAGTTTTATGATCATTTAAATATAAATTAATGACTGTTACTGTTAGCCGAAAGGCTCATTTTAATGCTGCACACCGTTTGTTTCGTTCCGATTGGGACGACGCTAAAAATGAAGAGGTTTTTGGCAAATGCAATAACCCTTTCTATCACGGACACAACTATGATTTGATTGTTCACGTCACAGGAGAAATAGACAAAAAAACAGGCTATGTCATGGACATGAAAGTCCTGAAAGATATTATCAAGGCAGAGATTGAAGATGCTTTCGATCATAAAAACCTCAATGAGCAAGTACCAGAATTTAAAGACCTGATTCCTACAGCCGAAAACATAGCTGTGGTGATTTGGGAGAAACTTCGACCACATATTTCTTCTGACAAAAAATTGGAAGTCACTCTCTATGAGACTCCTCGAAACTATGTAGTTTATAAAGGATAAATGAGTGCTTTATACCCTCTTTTTTTTACGCCAATTCCCAAAGAACGACTTTGGGGAGGCGACGAGTTGCAGCGTTTTTTAAACAAATCATTTCAAGGCGAAACCATCGGAGAGAGTTGGGAATTATCAGCAGTTTCTGGTGATGTTTCTGTGGTATCCGAAGGACCACTGAAAGGACAACGCCTCGATGAGTTGATCGAAAAACACAAGGGAGAGCTTGTTGGGCATGACGTGTACAAACGTTTTGGAAACGATTTCCCTGTACTCATCAAATATATCGACGCACAAAAAGATCTATCTGTTCAGTTGCACCCGCACGACCATTTGGCTCGGGAGCGTCACAATTCTTTTGGAAAAAATGAAATGTGGTATATCATGAACGCCGAACCGAATGCACAACTCATTGCGGGTTTTGCAAAAGATACTTCACAAGCCGAGTATCAGCAGTACCTAGACAGGGGTGCGATTGAAGATTTGCTTCATTATGAAACCATTGATAAAGGAGATGTTTTTTTTATCCGAACAGGTACAGTCCATGCGATTGGTGCGGGAATTCTACTCGCTGAGATCCAACAAACTTCTGATGTTACTTACCGCATTTTTGATTGGAACAGAACTGATAAAAATGGAAACACAAGAGAGTTGCACACAGAATTGGCTCTTGATGCAATTGATTATCAAAAACGAGATAATCATTTGGTGAATTACACCAAAATTGCCAACCAAAGAAATTCCGTTGTGTCATCACCTTATTTCACAACCGATATCGTTCCCGTCAATGGAAAGTTGTCTGTTCCCATGACAACGATTGATTCGTTTGTGGTGTTGATGGCGGTGCGTGGTGATACTGTGATTGAAGTAGATGGCAAAACGTATCCTTTGCCTTTTGGGTCTACCGTTTTACTTCCTGCATGCCTTTCGGCTTTTTCGCTACAAGCAAATCAGTCAGAAGTCCTTATGGTTACCATCTAATTAAAGAGTAGTGACTACTTTTCTAATACCGATAAATAGTCCACTAGTAATTTTCCGTAGCGCGATGAAGCCACATCTTCTGACATCGTATTTGCAATGGTGTCGAGCAAGCTTTTAGGTGCCGCAGAAAGCTCAGATAGAGCAAGGTAAGGTGCGACAACACTGTTGGCGTTATTCACAGCAAAGTTGGTAGTGAAAAGCATTTTGCGTTTCAATAGATTGGCGGATTGCTTTTCGAGCAAGGCCAAACTGTCAGTGTTTTCGTTGATTTGTGCGTTGAAGTAAGCAGCAAGCAAATCCAGTTCTTCGTTGTTAAACTGATTAATAATCCGCATGTAAGAACGGTAAACTTCTTGGGTAGGTGATCCTGTGATATCAGCATTCGTGACATAGTCATCTAACGTGGTGTGAATGGTAATTTCACCTTGATCACCAAAAAACGGAATTCGGTTGTTTTTGTCACCTGGATTGTTTCGATCGAGTTGCACATAAAACAATTCTGAATATTTGAGGTTGGTGCCTAATACAGCATTTTCTTCACGGCTCACAACAAACGAATCAATAGCAACAATGAGACTGTCTTCGACGCGTTCAAGATAGAGTGTTCCTTTTTTTAGTCCTTTGACATTGACGTTGACTTGCATGTTTTTTGTTGGTGTTGAACATCCAACAATAAGAATCAGTAAAAAGAGTCCTGTGATTTGTATTTTCATCGCTGCAAATATGCAATTTTTAGTTTGAACGAAAAACCTTTCGAAAGGTCAAATTAATGCGTGGCCCGACATGCTTGGCCGTCTTCGCAATCTGATGCTTCCAACAATGTTGTGTCTGTCCACCCATAAGGAGTAAGCTTCCGTGTTCTAGCAAAAGTTTGACTCGTTGGCTGGAATCTTTGTTTTGTTTTAAATGGAAAAAGCGGGGCGCACCCAAACTGACAGAAGCAATCACAGGATTGATGCCCAACGATGCTTCGTCATCTGCATGCCATCCATTGCTGTCTTTTCCATCTCTGTATAGGTTGAGAAGAACCGAGCTAAAGTCTTTTTCGGTATATTGTTTTAGTTTTTTTTCGATAAGCCGCAAAGATGCAGTCATGGGATGTGGTTGCATGGTAATTCCAGAGTAGGTGTAAGGGTCTTGTGTGTGGCCGTGTAGTGAGGTCAAGCGAGGCTGGGGGAATGTTTTTCCAAAAACGGTGATGGGGTCCTGTTTCCATGGAATGTTTTGTTGCAAGTCCTCAAACAATGCGTTTGCCTCTGCCATCGTTAGAAAGTGATCGATATAATGAATAGATGCATCGGGGAGTTGGGCAAGCGATAATTTGGATATGGGCTGAATCACAATTTATTTTTAGCATCTTTAAAATGAAGAAATACGGAATTGATAAATCCTAAGATCAAACCGACACCGATAACAATATAGCCGAGAGTAAACAATTTGCCCATCGTAGTTTGGGGAGAAAAGTCTCCATACCCTATGGTGGTCAACGTGATGACCGAAAAGTAGAGAGAGTCTAGCCAAGACCACCCTTCAAAATGATAGTATGCAATCATGCCGATGCCCAGAAACAATAGAGTGGTCAGTAACAAGTTACGGTAGGATTTGTCTCGTAAAAAGGAAAGAAGTGTTTGGAGGAAAAACATGACGAATGTGTTTTTTGATTTAACCGAAGGTAAAAAAAATCCCCTAATTGAAACTCAATTAGGGGAGATTGTTGTGACAACAAAGTGGCGTTATTTAATGAGCTCAAAACTTCGATTGATAAAAGAGGTCAATTCCTCTCCTTTGAGGAGGTTTTGACTCAAACGTGCCAAATCAACAGATTGTTTGATCAATCGCTCCTGTTTCTTTTTTGTTTTGGTTTCCAAAATCTGACTCACTAAAGGGTGGTTGACATTGACAACAAGGTTGTACATTTCGGGCATATTGCCGCCAAACATACCGCCACCGCCGCCTGTCTGTTGCATCTCTTTCATACGACGCATAAACTCTGGTTGCGTGATAAGAAACGGCTGTGCACTGCTGTCCATAGGCTCTAGTTGAACAGTGTAAGAAGATTTTGGCACAATCTCCTCAACAATTGTTTTCAGTTTCTCCTGACTCTCTTCACTCAATTTGGCCGGGGCCGTGTCTTCTTTTGCGATAAGCTTATCGATTTGATCGGCATCAACTCGTGCAAAACTCAAGTTTTCCTCACTTGTTTCCAGCTTTTGAATGAGATGACCTATAATTGGAGAATCTAAAAGCAAAACGGTATATCCCTTTGCTTTTGCTGCCTCAATATAAGCATGCTGTTCGTCGATGTTTGAAGCGTATAGCTGTATAAGTTTACCGTCCTTATCAGTTTGCAAGTCTTTGGTTTTCTCTTTGAGTTCTTCAAAAGTCAGAAAAGAACCTTCTGTTGTTGGGAATAGCGCAAAATCTTTTGCTTTATCAAAAAACTTGTCTTCAGAAAGCATTCCGTACTCAATGACGACTTTAATGTCATTCCATTTTTGTTCAAAGGCTTCACGGTCTTTTTTGAATAGGGATTTTAGTTTATCGGCTACTTTCCGAGTGATGTAATTGCTGATTTTTTTTACATTCCCATCTGCTTGCAAATAACTTCTTGAAACGTTCAGAGGAATGTCTGGAGAGTCAATAACTCCACGAAGTAACGTTAAAAACTCTGGTACAATTCCCTCGACGTTATCTGTGACAAACACTTGGTTTTGATACAGTTGGATACGGTCTTTTTGTACGTTGAGATCATTTGACATTTTTGGGAAATATAGAATCCCCGTCAGATTGAACGGATAGTCAACATTCAAGTGAATATTGAATAAAGGCTCTTCAAATTGCATCGGGTAGAGTTCGCGATAAAAACTTGAATAGTCTTCGTCTTTCAGTTCCGTTGGCTTTTTGATCCAAGCAGGTGATGGGTTGTTGATGATGTCATCGACAACTTCCTTTGTCTCTTTTGCATCATCTCCTTCACCTTCTGTGTTAGTGATTTCCTTAGTCCCTAACTTAATTGGGATTGGCATAAACTTATTGTACTTCTGTAACAGAGAACGAATTTGTGACTCTTCCAAAAACTCTTTCGAGTCTTTGTCTATGTGCAAAATGATTTCGGTTCCCCGTTCTTTTTTATCATGTGCCTCTAAGGTGTATTCTGGAGAACCGTCACATGTCCAATGGGCAGCGGGTTCGTCTTTAAAAGATTTGGTAATGATTTCAACTTTCTCAGAAACCATAAAGGCAGAGTAAAACCCGAGACCGAAGTGACCAATAATACCGCTGTCTTTCGCACTATCTTTGTATTGCTCCAAAAATTCTTCAGCGCCTGAAAAAGCAACTTCATTTATGTATTTGTTAACTTCATCAGCCGACATGCCCACGCCTTGGTCGATGATATGAATTGTTTTTGCTTTTTTGTCAACTTTAACTTCAATTTGCGGAGCGCCGTATTCTACTTTCGCTTCTCCAATTTGTGTCAGATGC
>JABHGH010000004.1 GCA_018672145.1 Flavobacteriaceae bacterium | reverse complement strand
TTTATGAAAGCAGGAATCGTCGGACTTCCCAACGTTGGTAAATCAACGCTTTTTAATTGCCTATCGAATGCCAAAGCGCAAAGTGCCAATTTTCCATTTTGTACTATTGAGCCAAACATTGGAGTCGTTAATGTGCCAGACCCTCGACTTGAGCGTCTTGAATCGTTGGTAGACCCCGAACGTGTGATGCCAGCAACGGTGGAGATTGTCGATATCGCTGGTATTGTCCGAGGGGCAAGCAAAGGAGAGGGGTTGGGAAATCAATTTCTGAGTAATATTCGTGAAACAGATGCCATACTGCATGTGTTACGATGCTTTGATAATGACAATATTGTGCATGTTGATGGCTCTGTTGATCCCATTCGTGATAAGGAAACCATTGACCTTGAGCTCCAACTCAAAGATTTAGAAACAGTAGAAAAACGACTAGAGAAAGTGAGTCGTGCTGCACGAACAGGAAACAAAGAAGCGATTAAAGAACAAGAAGTCCTTGATCAAGTGCAAAAAGGTCTAGCGACAGCAACCTCGGTTCGTGCTCTTGCAATCGCTGAAGATGATCGTCAGGCTTATGTAGTGTCTTTACAACTCTTGACCGACAAACCCGTACTATATGTCTGTAATGTTGATGAATCGTCTGCAGTAAAGGGCAACGCCTATGTCGATGAAGTCCGCAAGACGGTAGATCCCGAAGGGGCAGAGGTGTTGGTGCTAGCCGTTTCAACCGAAGCCGATATCAATGAACTAGAGACTTATGAAGAGCGTCAATTGTTCTTGGACGACCTTGGACTCACAGAGCCAGGCGCAGCAAAACTCATTCGGTCTGCTTACGCCATTCTTGATTTGCATACATATTTTACAGCTGGCGAAAAAGAAGTGCGCGCATGGACAATCTCCCAAGGGTTTACAGCTCCCCAAGCAGCGGGAGTGATCCATACCGATTTTGAAAAAGGGTTTATTCGTGCGGAGGTCATATCATATAATGACTACGATCAACTAGAGACCGAAGCCAAAGTCAAAGAGGCAGGCAAAATGCGCGTGGAAGGCAAAGATTATGTTGTGCAAGACGGCGATGTGATGCACTTCCGGTTTAATGTGTGATTGCCGTTATACTTTTTTATAAACTTCCATAAACGGAATGCGAAACCGCTTTCCATAAACCCCTTTGGGATCTCGTATGCCACAGCCAATCACCATATTAATTTCTGCTTTTCGGGGAATGTCTAAAGCGCGTTTGACGCGTAAGCTGTCGTGACCTTCCATGGGACATGTGTCGTATCCAATGGACGCCATGGCGTTCATAAAGTTTTGCGCTGCTAGTCCAGCACTTTTTTGCGCAACCACACGCAAATCACTTCGGCGTGTTTGACGATACATCGGACGAAAAAGACCAACTACCTGAGCAAAAAAATATACCGCCCATCCTTTTAGACCAAAGAAAGTGCTGTAGAGCGTTGGAATGAGTCTCCGATAATAGTTTAATGCCATTTTCTTTCGGGAATCGCTAAAGCCATCAGATTTCTCAAAAGCTTGTGATAGATAGTGGTAGTTGGCTCTGGCACGACTACGCCAGAGGTCTCTTCTTGCAACCACAACCACCAAGTGCTTAGCAGATCTAGAAGCCCCTTGATCAAAACATGCTATAGAAATTTCACGACAAACTGCTGGGTCGGTGACGTGATAAAACTCCCACAGCTGCAGGTTGCTACTTGTAGGCGCAAGGGTGGCTTGGTAGATGCAATCTTTTACTTTTTCATCATCAAGATCCTCGTCTGTAAAAGCACGAACCGAACGACGGTAGTCAATCGCTTCGCGAACTGTTTTTTCGTTTAAGATAGCCACTTAAGTAAAGGTTTTAGAAATCCAATTTTCTTTTGATATGGTGCGTAACGATAGGAGGGGTCAGGCCAGCTGCCACGTTGTATATATGGCTTTTTATGGGTAAAGGCCGTAAAACTGTGCTCACCATGGTAGCTCCCAATTCCACTGTGTCCAATTCCACCAAAAGGAAGTTTTCGGTTGGTAAATTGAAGTAAAGTGTCATTGATAATTCCTCCTCCATAAGAATAGGAATACATTATTTTTTTTGCCCATCGCTTGCGCTGAGAAAACACATAAAACGATAAGGGCTTTTCATATTGCTCGATAATCTGCTTGAGGTCCTCGTCTGTTTGGTAAGTGAGTATGGGAAGCAATGGGCCAAAGATTTCCTCTTCCATCAAAACATTGTTTGTGTCATCGACCTCGATAAGTGTTGGTTGAATATACAAATGATTGGCATTGCTTTCTCCTCCATAGACAATACGTTGTTTTTTGAGTAAAGACAACAGTCTGTCAAAATGATGTTTGTTGATAATGTTGCCATAGTCATAGGAGCTGGCAGCGTCATCGCCATAGCTTGCTGTTATTGCTTTCTTCATGGCCTTAATAAGAGATTCTTTTACGGATTTATGGACAAGGATATAATCGGGTGCGATACAGGTTTGACCACAGTTTAAAAACTTCCCAAAAACAATGCGACGAGCAGCAGTAGATATTCGTGCTGAATGATCAACGATACACGGGTTCTTTCCTCCTAGTTCAAGGGTGGTGGGAGTGAGATGCTTGGCAGCAGCTTCTGCCACAATCTTAGCGACGTTCACTCCGCCTGTGTAAACAATATAGTCCCATCTTTCTTTGAGCAATGCTTGTGACACTTCTGGACCACCTTGCACAACGCTCACCCACTCGGGCGGAAAAACGTTTTCGATAATATGAGACACACATGCAGCGGTATGAGGTGCCAGCTCAGAGGGTTTGATGACAACCGTGTTTCCTGCGGCAACCGCACCGACCAAAGGGGTAAAAACAAGCTGGAAAGGATAGTTCCACGGGCTAATATGAAGCATAACACCGTATGGCTCGGGAACAATATAATCTTTTGATGGCCAGTTGATCAACGAGCCAGAAACTCGTTTTGGTTTAGCAAGACGATTGAGGTTGCGTCTAAAATAATCGATTTCTGTGAGGACGAGCCCAACTTCGGAGAGGAACGTTTCGCTAGGCGATTTGCCTAAATCTTTGGCTAGTGCTTCGTTGATATTGACTTCGTTTGCAAGAATCACTTGCTTGAGCTTACGCAGAATTTCTTTACGTAATTTTACCGATTGAGTGCCTCCTGATTCAAAAAACACCCTTTGGACGTTTCGTGTAGAATTTTCTCCAATCTCAATCTTCTTTTTCATAATATACAATGTTACAAAATTTGTAATTAGCATGTAATTCTGTAAAAAAAGGGAGGATTTATTGGTGAAAATTTGAATTTGCTGCATCTTTGAAAAACGAAAAAGAAAAAATTGTTGGACACCATTCAAAATTTACTTGCAATTCTTTGATTATCAATCCATTAAAATTTTATAATTTATTTTGGATGTCGTCATCGTTTTTTGCAGGTTGTCTCTCTCACTTCTTCTTTGAATAGTTTTGTTTTCAATTACACGGATAACATGAATCGATACAGTAAAACCGTTACGCAAGATCCCACACAGCCAGCTGCACAGGCCATGTTGCATGCCATTGGTCTAAACGATGATGATTTAAAAAAGCCATTGGTCGGCATCGCGTCAACGGGTTATGAGGGAAATCCTTGTAACATGCACCTTAATGATTTGTCTACCTATGTCAAACAAGGAACACAGGCTGTAGATCTCATTGGATTGATCTTTAACACCATTGGAGTGAGTGATGGAATTTCGATGGGTACACCAGGAATGCGCTTTTCATTGCCCTCCAGAGATTTGATTGCAGACTCTATGGAAACGGTAATGGGTGCGATGTCTTATGACGCTATGGTAACCGTTGTTGGTTGTGACAAAAACATGCCGGGTGCTTTAATGGCAATGCTGCGCCTCAATCGCCCTTCTGTACTTCTTTATGGAGGCACGATTGCAGCAGGTTGTCTCAATGATCGAAAATTGGACGTTGTTTCCGCTTTTGAAGCTTGGGGGCAAAAAGTAGCAGGTGCAATTGATGAAAACGAATTTAAAGCAGTCGTGCAAAATGCTTGCCCGGGTGCTGGTGCTTGCGGTGGGATGTACACCGCCAACACCATGGCTTCTTCTATAGAAGCTCTTGGAATGTCACTTCCTTACAGTTCTTCTAACCCTGCGGTTGGTGAAGAAAAACAAGGCGATGCGATTGCTGCTGGAAAGTCGTTGCATCATCTTCTGGAAAAAGACATTAAACCACGTGATATTGTGACCAAAAAATCTTTGGAAAATGCACTTCGACTGATTACCGTCTTAGGGGGGTCAACCAATGCCGTGCTTCACTTTTTGGCGATTGCCAAAGCAGCTGAAGTTGAGATCACAATAGACGATTTTCAACGGATTAGTGATTGCACACCCTTTTTGGCCGATCTGAAACCAAGTGGGAAATTTTTGATGGAAGATGTTCATCGTGTGGGTGGTATTCCTGCTGTGATGAAATATATGCTTGAAGAGGGTATGTTGCACGGAGACTGTCTAACAGTTACTGGCAAAACAATTGCCGAAAATCTAGCCGATGTAGCACCGCTTAAAGTTGGTCAAAAGGTCATACGCTCTGTTTCTGACCCTATCAAACCAACGGGGCATATTCGTATTTTAAAAGGAAACCTTGCAGAAGAGGGATCTGTCGCAAAAATCACAGGAAAAGAAGGATTGTTGTTCCAAGGCCCTGCCCGTGTTTTTGATGGAGAGTTTGAAGCAAATGATGGTATTCGAACAGGTAAGGTTAAAAAAGGAGAAGTCGTGGTCATTCGTTATGAAGGTCCTCAAGGCGGTCCTGGCATGCCTGAAATGTTAAAACCAACAGCTGCCATAATGGGTGCAGGCCTAGGGAATGACGTCGCGTTAATTACCGATGGTCGCTTTTCGGGTGGGACACACGGCTTTGTTGTGGGACACATCACACCAGAAGCGCAAGTAGGTGGTACGCTTGCTTTGGTACAAGACGGGGATCATATTTTGATTAATGCGGAGGACAATACCATTGTGTTGGACGTTGATGATCAAGAGCTTGAAGATCGAAGAAAAAAATGGGTGGCTCCACAGCTCAAAGTATCTCGAGGCGTTTTGTATAAATATGCAAAGGCAGTGTCGTCGGCATCTGCTGGTTGTGTAACAGATGAAAATTTATAATGGGCGCAAAAAAATCATTACCAAAAAAAGTATCTGGCCATATTAGTGGGGCGGAAGCTGTTGTGCGAAGTTTAATTGCTGAAGGTGCCGATTTGATTTACGGTTACCCAGGTGGTGCGATTATGCCTGTGTATGACGAACTCTATAAGTTTCAAGATCATATCGAGCATGTTCTTGTTCGCCATGAACAAGGTGCTGCTCATGCAGCGCAAGGTTTTGCCCGTGTTTCTGGTCAGGTCGGTGTCTGTATGGCCACTTCTGGTCCTGGCGCAACAAACCTAGTCACCGGAATTGCTGATGCAATGATTGACTCTACGCCACTTGTTTGTATCACTGGACAAGTGCCTTCTCACTTGCTAGGCTCTGATGCCTTCCAAGAAACTGATATTATCGGAATATCAACTCCAGTGACCAAATGGAGTTATCAGGTGACTAAAGTCGAAGAAATCCCTGAGATACTAGCAAAAGCATTTTATATCGCTCGTTCTGGTCGTCCGGGCCCTGTATTGGTTGATATCACCAAAGATGCTCAGTTCGCAAAAAGCGAATTTTCTTATACAAAATGCACCAAAATACGCAGTTATAAACCAATACCCGAAACTTCTGACGACGATCTTTCGCAAGCTTCCAAGTTGATTAACGCTGCCAAAAAACCAATGATTGTTTGGGGTCAGGGTGTTATCTTGGGGGAAGCTGAAGATGAGTTTCGTGCATTTGTCGAAAAATCGGGCGTTCCTGCTGCATGGACGATCCTAGGTGTTTCAGCTATTGAAACGGCCCACCCTCTCAATGTGGGTATGGTGGGAATGCATGGAAATTATGCGCCAAATTTACTCACAAATGAATGTGATCTTCTCATTGCTATTGGTATGCGCTTTGACGACCGTGTGACTGGTGATCTTGCGAGTTATGCTAAACAAGCGAAGATTATTCATTTTGAGATAGACCCTGCCGAGGTCAACAAAAATGTTAATGTAGATGTGGCTGTCATGGGCAACGTAAAGCACACCCTTGCTGCAATACTACCTCATATTGAAAAGAAAATTTATACAGATTGGCTCGACCGTTTTCATAAACTGGACACTATCGAGCACGATAAAGTAATAGACGCTGAACTCAACCCAACGAAATCAGGTTTGACAATGGGGGAGGTCATCAAAACCATTAATGCCAATAGCCAAGGGGATGCCGTTGTAGTGACAGACGTTGGTCAGCATCAAATGATTGCATGTCGTTATGCTGAATTTCGTCAATCAAAAAGTAACATCACATCTGGTGGTTTGGGAACTATGGGGTTTGCATTGCCTGCTGCTTTAGGCGCCAAAATGGGCGCTCCCGATCGTGAGGTCGTGGCTGTTATTGGAGACGGAGGATTTCAAATGAACATCCAAGAGTTGGGTACCATTTTTCAAACACAAGCCGCTGTAAAAATTGTCATTCTAAACAATGACTTTTTGGGCATGGTTCGTCAGTGGCAGCAATTGTTTTTTGACAAACGTTACGCATCGACAGAAATGGTTAATCCCGATTTTGTCAAAATTGCTGAAGGCTATTTTATCGAATCCAAACGAGTAACTACTCGTGATGATATGACTGCTGCCGTGGCAGAAATGATGAAGTCCGACAAGCCTTATCTTTTAGAAGTTTGTGTGGAAAAAGAAAACAACGTGTTTCCGATGATACCCTCAGGTGCATCGGTTTCAGATATTAGACTCGAATAATCATGGAAAAAAAGACATATACCATTTCCATATATGCTGAAAATAATGTTGGATTGCTCTCCAGAGTTTCCGCAATATTTTTAAAGCGTCATATCAATATTGATAGTCTGAACACCTCATTATCAGAAATAGAAGATATTTTTCGGTTTGTGATTGTGGTTCAAACCTCAAAAGATCAGGTGATTAAAATTGTCAAGCAAATTGAAAAGCAGATTGAAGTTATCAAAGCTTTTTATCACACGGACGAAGAAACAATATTTCAAGAATCCGCTCTATATAAAGTGAAATCAAATTCACTATTTGAACAGCGTCAAATTCAAAATGTAATCAAAAAAAGTCATGCAAATATTGTCACTGTTAATCCCGATTTTTTTGTGATTGAAAAAACAGG
>JABHGH010000002.1 GCA_018672145.1 Flavobacteriaceae bacterium | reverse complement strand
TGAGCATGGAGTTAATATTGTAGTTCATTCTTTGACAAAGTATGCGAACGGAAATGGATCGACAATGGGCGGTGTGATTATTGATGCCGGAAATTTTGACTGGTCAAGTGGAAAATTCCCAGAATTTACAACACCATCTGCGGGATACCACGGCTTGGTTCTTCACGATGTGTTAGGCCCTGCGGCATATATCGCAAAAGTACGTATCGAAGGACTCAGAGATTTGGGTGCAGCACTGAGCCCCTTCAACGCTTTTCAGATTATTCAAGGGTTAGAAACACTCGATATTCGTATGAAAAAGCATAGTGAAAATGCACTTGCTTTGGCAGAATGGCTTGAAGGTAACGATCAAGTAAAGTGGGTCAACTATCCTGGACTGAAGTCGAGCAAATACAACGCACTTGCTCAACAATACCTTCCAAAAGGACAAAGCGGAATATTGACATTTGGCTTGAAAGGTGGATTTGAAGCAGGCAAGACAATCGCTGATAAAACCAAATTGTTTGCACTAGTTGCCAACTTTGGAGATTCCAAATCATTGATTATTCACCCTGCAAGCACAACCCATCAACAGCTTACGCCAGAAGAGCAAGAAACAACAGGTGTTTCACCAGATTTGATTCGCCTCTCTGTTGGACTGGAAAATGTTGATGATTTAAAAGCAGATTTACAACAAGCATTTGATCAAATTTAATGTCGCAACTCGCCTACATAGCGTTTGATGATTACACGACCCTTTCGGGAGAGCAAATGAACTTGAAACTTTCTTACAAGTTCTTTGGTCTCCCCCTAGGAAGTGCTCCTGTAGTATTGGTCAATCACTCACTTACTGGAGATGCTGAGGTGTGTGGTGCGCATGGTTGGTGGTCAGAAATGATTGGCGACGGCAAGGTTATCGATACCCAACAATTCACCATATTGGCATTTAATTTCCCCGGAAATGGAGCCGAAAATTATGTCATTGAATCCTACGAAGGTTTGATTCTTCGTGATGTGGCATTCCTCATTAAACAAGCACTAGACCATCTCAATATTCAAAAACTTTATGCCGCCGTTGGAGGTTCTATTGGTGGTGCATTGGTTTGGGAATTGGGTGCGAGTTTCCCAGATTTGATTAAACATTTAATTCCGATTGCTTGCGATTGGAAAACATCAGATTGGGTATTGGCAAATACTTTGCTGCAAGATCGTATTCTTCACAATTCCAAAAACCCTTTGTTTGATGCGCGTATCCACGCCATGTTGTGTTATCGAACACCGGAATCGTTTAAGGCTAGATTTGGGAGGTCAATCCATGAAGAAAAAGGTATTTTCAACATGGATAGCTGGTTGTTGTATCATGGTGAAAAGCTCCAAAAACGGTTTTTACTTCAAGCCTATAAGCTCATGAATCATCTGTTACGCACGATTGATATCTTGCAAGGACGAGGTTCGTTTGAGCAGGTTTTATCCACGATCAAAGGATCCATCCACTTAATTTCGATCGACACTGATTTGTTTTTTACGGACGGCGAAAATCGAGAAACCTATACCGCTTTAATGAAGCATAAAACAAACCTTCATTATCACACGATCACATCAATTCATGGACATGACGCTTTCTTAATTGAATACGATCAGTTGGAAGCCATGTTATCCCCCATTTTTTCAAACGTAAACACAAACAAATGAATGTAGAACTCAACCACCAAGAAGGATTTCACTCTGTTATTACAAACGACCGAGGTCATCGTATTTCTATCGACACGACTTCTAGTGATGACCCAAAAGGCGCAAGCCCCATGGAATTACTGCTTATGGGCGTAGCAGGATGTAGTAGTATAGATATTGTTTCGATTCTGAATAAGCAAAAAATAACGCCAAACAGTCTCCATATCAAAGTCAAAGGCGATCGGGTTAAAGGTCAAGTGCCTTCCCTGTTTACGGCCATTCACGCGACTGTTATCGCAACAGGTGATGTGCCCGCAGACCGTATTTACCGTGCCTCGAAACTCTCTTTTGAAAAGTATTGTTCAGTTTCAAAAACTCTTGAGCATACAGCCAAAATTTCATTTTCTGTTATTGTAAACCAAGTCCCTTATGTCACTTAAAAATAAGAATGAAACGAATGCGATTCGAACGCAGCTTGCTCGCTCTCCTTTTTTAGAACATAGCAATCCACTTTATCTCACTTCAAGTTTTGTTTTTGAAGATGCCGAAGATATGCGTGCTTCATTTGCTGAGGAAAAAGAACGCAATATTTACAGTCGTTTTTCCAACCCAAACAATGCTGAGCTAGTTGAGAAAATGTGTAAGCTCGAAGGTGCAGAAGCAGGGCATACATTTGCCACTGGCATGGGAGCCATTTTCTCGACGTTTGCGGCCCTTCTCAATAGCGGAGATCGCATTTTATCTGCACGCGCAGTTTTTGGATCAACACATTCCTTGTTTACCAAAGTGTTTCCGAAGTGGCAAATCGAAACATCTTATTTTGACGCTTCGGATATCGAACACCTTGAGGATTTGATATTACCACAAACCAAGATTCTTTACATTGAATCTCCGACCAATCCAGGTCTCCAGATTTTAGACTTAGCGTATTTGGGGAAAATAGCCCAAAAACACAATCTCATTTTTATTGTTGACAATTGTTTTGCCACGCCCTATCTCCAACAGCCGATCAAATTTGGCGCTGATTTGGTGATTCACTCTGCAACCAAACTTATAGACGGTCAAGGACGAGTACTGGGCGGAATTACAATTGGTCGAGCAGATTTGATCAAAGAAATATATCTCTTTTCGCGAAACTCAGGCCCAAGTTTATCACCCTTCAATGCTTGGGTGTTGTCCAAGAGTTTGGAGACACTCTCCGTTCGTGTTGAAAAACATTGTGATAATGCAGAAAAGCTTGCCGAGTTTTTAAACAACCATCCAAAAGTTGTAGATACTCGTTATCCCTTTCTGAAAAATCATCCTCAATATGCTCTCGCAAAAAAACAGATGGAACGTGGGGGAAACATTATTGCTTTTGAAGTAGATGGTGGGGTGCAAGGAGGTCGTAACTTTATTGATGAAATAAAAATGTGTTCTCTCACTTCTAATCTAGGCGATACACGCACTACGATTACTCAACCAGCTTCTACAACACACAGTAAACTCAGTGTTGAAGAACGTCAACACGTTGATATCCCTGATGGACTTATCCGTGTGTCGGTTGGTCTTGAACACATCGATGATATCATTGCCGACATTGATCAGGCACTTAGCCGTTATCATGTATAATATCCGTAAGATAGTAGAGGAACGTATATTAGTGCTTGATGGTGCCATGGGCACAATGTTGCAATCCTATGATTTTAAAGAAAAGGATTTTCGAGGAACTCGTTTTGCAGATCATAAGATACCCTTAAAAGGAAACAACGATTTACTTTCAATTACACAGCCTCAAGCGATAAAGGATATCCATACCAAATACTTTGCAGCAGGTGCGGATATTGTTGAAACCAATACCTTCTCGTCAACCACGATTGCGATGGCAGACTATGGAATGGAAGATTTGGCTTATGAGCTCAATTTCGAATCGGCCAAGCTTGCAAAAGAAATCGCTAATAAATTTACCGAGCAAGAGCCTCATAAGCCCCGTTTTGTAGCAGGTTCGGTGGGGCCAACAAATAAAACAGCCAGCTTGTCTCCCGATGTTAATGATCCGGGTTTTCGTGCGATTACTTTTGACGAGCTTATGCAAGCATACAAACTCCAAACAGAGGCATTGATTGACGGTGGTGTTGATATTTTACTTGTTGAAACCATCTTTGACACACTCAATGCAAAAGCGGCATTTTATGCCATTGACTTGGTGAAAGAGGAAAGAGAAAGCACGATTCCGGTGATGGCGAGCGGTACAATCACCGATGCAAGCGGGCGTACCCTTTCGGGTCAGACGACGGAGGCTTTTTTGATATCGCTATCCCACGTCGATCTTTTAAGTATTGGTTTTAACTGTGCTATGGGAGCTGATCAACTCTTCCCTTACATACAACGATTGAGCGCAAATACGGATATTTTGATATCAGTTCACCCAAATGCTGGTTTGCCCAATGCTTTTGGGGAGTATGACCAGAGCCCTAAAGAGATGAAGGAATTGATCACTCCATATGTAGAGAACAACTTAGTGAATATCATTGGAGGTTGTTGCGGTACAGGTCCTGAACATATTCAAGAAATTGCGTCTTTGGTCGCCAACTACAAACCTCGCTAATTTTTTTCTTATGACCCCAAAACACCTAAAGTTAGCTGGACTAGAACCACTTGTTGTGAAGCCCGACTCCAATTTTATTAATATTGGTGAGCGCACCAATGTGACAGGGTCTCGCGCTTTTTTACGACTTATTGAACAAGACGATTTTACGGCTGCCTTAGAAGTTGCTCGCGAACAAGTTGTCGGGGGGGCTCAGATTATAGATGTCAATATGGATGAGGGCATGATCGATGGGGTAGAGGCAATGACTCGTTTCCTTAACCTTTTGCAAGCCGAGCCTGATATTGCACGTGTCCCCATTATGATTGATAGCTCAAAGTGGGAAATCATTGAAGCAGGACTTAAAGTCGTGCAAGGTAAATGTGTGGTAAACTCTATTAGTTTAAAAGAAGGTGAAGAAACCTTTATCCATCAGGCGAAAACCATCAAGCGCCATGGTGCGGCTGTTATTATCATGGCATTTGATGAAGATGGTCAGGCAGACACTCTCGATCGTCGAATTGAAATTTGTAAACGATCCTATGAAGTCTTGGTTACTACAATCAATTTCCCACCCCAAGACATCATATTTGACCCCAATATATTTCCAGTCGCTACAGGAATGGAGGAACACCTCACAAACGCGGTTGATTTTTTTAAAACGACCAAATGGATTCGTCAAAATCTTCCCTACGCAAATGTGAGTGGAGGTGTGAGTAATGTCTCTTTTTCTTTTCGTGGCAACAATACCGTGAGGGAGGCAATGCATTCTGTATTTTTATATCATGCTATACAGCATGGTATGACAATGGGAATTGTCAACCCAACAATGCTAGAAATTTATAGTGATATTCCTAAAAAGCTTTTGTCCTATGTAGAAGATGTGCTTCTCAATCGTCGATCAGATGCTACCGAACGCCTCCTGAATTATGCAGAAGAAGTAAAGGGAAGCCGAAAGGTCAAGTCCAAAGATGATCTCAGCTGGCGTTCACAGAGCTTGCAAGAACGGATTACTCACGCGCTAGTTCGAGGAATAGATGCCTTTATCGAGGAAGATGTCGAAGCAGCTCGCTTAGATGTAGAACGTCCAATTCAAGTCATTGAAGGCCATTTGATGAATGGGATGAATGTTGTTGGCGATTTGTTTGGTAGCGGAAAAATGTTCCTGCCACAAGTGGTTAAGTCGGCTCGAGTTATGAAAAAAGCAGTGGCATATTTACTCCCTTTCATAGAAGAAGAAAAAGATGGGAAACAAGAATATGCAGGGCGAATTTTGTTAGCAACAGTAAAAGGAGATGTACACGACATTGGTAAAAACATTGTCGGCGTTGTTTTGGGCTGTAATAATTACGAAATTATTGATTTGGGGGTTATGGTTCCACCTGAAAAAATCATCCAAACGGCTATCGAAAAACAAGTAGATGTCATTGGATTAAGTGGACTCATTACACCTTCGCTCGACGAAATGGTTTTTGTGGCCAATGAATTAGAGCGCGTCCACAGTGCAGTACCATTGCTCATAGGCGGCGCAACGACTTCACGAGCACATACCGCAGTTAAAATTGATCCAGCATACGGCCAAAGCGTGGTGCATGTCAACGACGCTTCACGTGCTGTTACCGTTGTCGGTCAACTTCTTCAGAACGATGCCTCTGACAAGTATCAGAAGTCGGTCAAAGAAGATTATGCAACCTTTCGTGAAAATTTTGCAAAGCGAAAAGAACACAAAACTTTTGTTTCACTTCCAGAAGCACGCGAACAAAAATTTACAATTGATTGGAAAGAATATCAAACTGTAGTTCCTCAACAATTGGGCATTCAATGCATTGAAGACCAAGACCTGTCAGTTTTAGTCGATTATATCGATTGGAGCCCCTTTTTTAGATCATGGGACTTGCACGGTAAGTATCCCAATATTCTCACGGATAAGGTAGTTGGAGAACAAGCCGTTTCTCTGTTTGAGGATGCACAAGCTCTTTTGTCACAAATCATAGAAGGTAAATGGCTAAAGGCCAAAGCGGTTTTTGGGCTATTTCCTGCCAATAGCAATGATCAAGATGATATTGAGATTTATGCTAACGAAGATAGAAAAGAAACAATGCATAGGTTTGTTTGTTTGCGACAACAGGGTAAAAAGGCAAAAGCCAAGCCGTACTATGCACTTTCGGACTTTATAGCCCCGAAAGGTAATGATGATTATGTGGGCTGTTTTTGTGTGAGTACTGGTTTTGGGACTCGTGAATTGGCAGATCGTTATGAAGAAAACAACGACATGTACAATAGTATTCTTGTCAAAGCACTCGCCGATCGTTTGGCAGAGGCCTTTGCTGAATATCTACATAAGCAAGTTCGCACAACCTATTGGGGATATGCGCCTGAAGAAGAGCTAAGTAACGAATCCCTAATTTTGGAGAAATACCGTGGCATAAGACCTGCGCCAGGATATCCAGCCTGTCCAGACCACTTGGAGAAAAATACGATTTGGGAGTTGTTAGATGTATCCAAAAGCATAGGTGTCGAACTCACCGAAAGCTTGGCAATGTGGCCAGCAGCATCGGTTTCGGGCTACTATTTTGCAAACCCAGATGCAAGGTATTTTGGATTGGGAAAAATAACTGAGGATCAACTGCTAGATTATAGTCAACGTCGAAACATTTCCATTGATGAAGCAACAAAATGGTTACGACCCAACTTGAACGATTAGGATATGAAAGTAACAGAACACATTAAACAATCTAAAGGGAAAACCCAATTTTCCTTTGAAATTCTACCCCCACTAAAAGGGCAGAATATCCAAACCATTTTTGAAAATATCGATCCTTTGATGGAGTTTAAACCTCCGTTTATTGACGTTACCTACCACCGTGAAGAATACATCTATAAAGAATTACCAAATGGTTTATTGGAAAAACAAGTTGTTCGTAAACGTCCAGGAACCGTTGGGATTTGTGCAGCGATTCAAAACAAATATAAAGTCGATGCGATTCCCCATATTTTATGCGGAGGATTTGACAAAGAAGACACGGAAAACTTTTTGATTGACCTTCATTTTTTAGGGATCGATAATGTTGTTGCATTACGAGGAGATGCGGTAAAGTCTGAAACGTATTTTACTGCGGAGCCAAATGGACACGCCTATGCGGTTGATTTGGTCAAGCAGATTGATGCGATGAATCATGGACAGTACCTAGATGATTCGATCGAAAATACGGCAACCACTGATTTTTGCGTTGGCGTGGCTGGGTATCCAGAAAAACACATGGAAGCACCGAGCTTGGAGAGCGACATCCATTTCCTAAAAAAGAAAGTCGAAGCAGGGGCTAGCTATGTGGTGACCCAAATGTTTTTTGACAATCAAAAGTATTTTGCATTTGTAGATAAATGCAGAAAAGCAGGAATTGAGGTTCCCATTATCCCGGGGTTAAAACCCATGGCCACTGCCAAACAACTCAATTTGATCCCGCATCGCTTTCATGTTGACCTTCCAGAGCCACTTATTAAAGAGGTAATCAAATGCAGGGACAACAAGCAAGTCCGACAAGTAGGGATTGAGTGGTGTATTGCACAAAGTAATGAATTGGTAGAGCATGGCGTCCCGTTCTTACACTATTATTCGATGGGTAAATCCGATAATATCTACACGATTGCTAAAGAAATCTTTTAACTCTTAGCCTTAGCAGCATCCCGATTGAGGATCGCATTGAAGACCTTTGGCCGTTAGTCTCACTTTTGGTTT
>JABHGH010000093.1 GCA_018672145.1 Flavobacteriaceae bacterium | reverse complement strand
CTTTCAGATATGGAGGCCTTGGAATTTCGAATCGATTTGATTTCGGTACCAGTCAATACTAAACCAGCCGTATATTGATCGATAAGCTCGAATTCAAAACGTGCACGCTTGTTTTTAATGTTGATTTGCTTTTGCATGATGCAAAGGTAGGAACTTATATGAATCCTTAAGCGTGTAGTTTTTTACTACTTTCAATATTACCCCCAAACAAATGAAAATAAAAATCGATTTCAACCTTTTTTAACAATCTCAATTTAAAATGTATCATTTTATGAAACTGACATGTGCCTTTTATTGCCGCTTGCAACTGTTGTAGTTGTAGCACAACCAACAACATCTGAATCTGATTCTGCATATGCAGTAGCGCATTCGTGTTGTTAAATACTTGGTGCATAAGTTCTATAAGAAAGAGAAAAGAAAGATATGGAATTGTTTGTGGATTGCTGTATTTTTGCTTTTTGCTATGACTATGGAAAACGTAAGAGATCACCAAGTATTTGAACTTATCGAAGCTGAACACCAACGCCAAATCAATGGGCTTGAGTTGATTGCTTCTGAAAATTTTACGAGCCAACAAGTGATGGAAGCGACAGGCTCGGTATTGACTAACAAATATGCTGAGGGCTATCCAGGTAAACGTTACTACGGTGGTTGCGAAGTGGTTGATGAGGTCGAAAACCTAGCCATTGAGCGCATCTAAACCCTTTTTGGAGCAGCATATGCCAACGTGCAACCTCACTCAGGCTCACAAGCGAATACGGCAGTTTACCATGCATTTCTCAAGCCAGGAGACAAAATCATGGGCTTTGATCTTTCGCATGGCGGTCATTTAACACATGGCTCGCCGGTCAATTTTTCTGGACGTTTGTATAATCCTGTATTTTATGGGGTAGACAAAGAAACAGGTCTATTGAATTATGATACGATTCAAGAAATTGCCGATCGTGAACGCCCGCAGATGATTATTGCCGGTGCTTCTGCCTACTCACGCGATATAGACTTTGAGCGTTTTCGTGCCATTGCTGACAGTGTAGGTGCTTTTCTATTGGCCGACATATCTCACCCTTCTGGGCTGATTGCCAAGGGGTTGCTCAACGATCCCATTCCCCATTGTCATGTTGTGAGTACCACTACACACAAAACCCTTCGAGGTCCAAGAGGTGGTCTTATAATGATGGGTAAAGATTTTGAAAATCCTTTTGGGATAACTTTAAAAAGTGGCAAAAAACGCATGATGTCATCGTTGGTTGATGCGGGTGTTTTTCCAGGGAACCAAGGTGGTCCACTTGAACACGTTATTGCTGCTAAAGCGGTTGCTTTTGGAGAGGCCTTATCAGATGATTATTTGCATTACATCGTCCGTGTTCGTAATAATGCGCAGGCAATGGCAAAGGCTCTCGTTGATCGTGGATATCATATCATTTCTGGAGGTACAGACAACCACATGATGTTGGTGGATTTACGAAGCAAAGATATTTCCGGTAAGGATGCCGAAATAGCCCTTGTCAAAGCGGAAATCACAGCAAATAAAAATATGGTTCCCTTTGATGATAAATCACCTTTTGTAACTTCTGGTATTCGTTTTGGCACTGCTGCCATCACGACTCGTGGGTTGCAACCCGAAGACATGGAGCAAGTCGTTGACCTTATCGATCGTGCATTGCAAAACCATGAGAATGAGAAGGTGTTAGTAGCGATTGGCAAAGAAGTGCATGCCATGATGGCACACCGCCCATTGTTTGTGGTTTAATCTTCTTCTATGATAATGTGCTGATAAGCACCAAGATCAACGGATTCTAAACGATTGACTCCGAGTATGTCAGTGGGAAATTCGCTTGCGTATACAGGTTTGCCTAATCCAATAACTTCACTATCTTGAGTGATGCGAAAGTCGTTGTCATTTGGATTATTTACTGCCGATTTTTTGTTTCTAAAAAGCTTTTCATAGAAGGTTGTGTCTGTGAAGTCATAGTAAGGGTCTTCGTAAATGGATTGGTCACTAGGGGCAAAGCGTATTGCCGTGTGGTCTAGCGAGAATTTTAATGCAACCTCACCCCTTTGCTCAACTAAAAATTCAATGTTTTGGTTGCCATCTATAAGACAGTTTGCAAATAGTGCTTTCTGTAAGGGTTTGACATAGTTTTCTGTCTCTGATATGGGGACGAAATCGTTAAGAAGTACAGCTGGAGTTGAGCGAAAGCTACGATTCCAGTAGTTGGAAAATGTACAATGTGTAAATTCATAATCCCCCCCAATATTTCCATAAAAAGATGCATTACCTGCATTACCAAACACAGAATTTGAAGCTCGTACATGTGCTGTCTTCGCCCAAAGTCCAACGAAACTACTGTTGTGTATTTGTGTTTGCTCTAAAACGAGTGTAGGTTCATCGCTTTCATCATTGTAGTCCATTAAAATCCCAACGGTTGCATTTTTGATGGTGGCATGTCTAAAAATATGATTTGTGCTACCAGCGGTCAACCAAATGGCACCCCATTGGCCTGGTATATTTTCAAAAAATGGTTCCAAGCGATCTCCCTCAAAAATAACTTCATTTTCAAGTAATTCGGAATCTGTGCTTAGTTCACCCAACACGTGCACACTGCTAGACTGCGCAGCGATTAATCCCGAATTGTCATGGAAGTAAACTCGTGCTCCTGCTTCAAAAGTTGCTGTCTTTTCGGAGGGAACTCCTGCATAACCATAAATCACATAAGGAAGCTCGTTGGTGAAAATGAGTTCATCGTCTTCCAGGTAAAACCCCTCAATGCCAATTACATTTCCTTCATCATCAGTACCAATAGGTAAAACCTCTTTGACACCCTCGCTATCACGATTGGGATAAAGAAATACAGCATCTTTAATGAGTGTTACGAGTTCTATCGACTGATCATCAACAACCAATTGATCATTATACAGATACTCTGTTGCATTTGCTGCGTAGTCTTTGATGTTGACAGTCGTTTCAATAAATACATACATACTATCTTTTGCCAATAGCTCTATGTTTTCAAACGATTGTCCATGTATTCCATCGACATTTAACCTAAACTTAGAATCTTTTCCTTGCCCAAGTTGCATGGAACCAATACGGACATTTTCGTTGGAATGGTTATAAATACGAAGGTTATATGTGGCAGACCCTATGGTTGTAAAGAGTGT
Organism: Flavobacteriaceae bacterium; assembly: GCA_018672145.1. Lineage (GTDB taxonomy): Bacteria > Bacteroidota > Bacteroidia > Flavobacteriales > Flavobacteriaceae > UBA724. Next base: position 4,564 of record JABHGH010000093.1, on the reverse strand, counting down.
GTCTAGGAAAATAGTGTCGCTACTAAAGCCAATGTCTTGGGTTTGGGCAGGAGAGAAGTTGAGGTCGTAATCACAAGCCTTTCCAAAAAGGACAATCAAGCTAATGTAGATGAGTCCTGACCATTTATTCATTTGCTTTAACTTTCTTTAAAATCTGAACTTCAAAAAGTTTATTCCAGTATTTTCCGGTCACAAAAAAAGTTTTTCGTTCAGGGTGATAAGCAATACCATTAAACACATCAAGTTGGTTGTGTTTTGTCACTTTTTCTTTTAGTCCCGAAAAATCAACAACGCCAACCACTTGTCCTGAGTTTGGTTCAATAATCAAAACGACCTCTTTGTTAAATTGATAGGTATTTGCATATATACGTCCATCAACAAACTCGAGTTCGTTGACTTTACTGATGATTTTGTTGTGGGTTACGATGTCAACGTACTCTTGCTCTTCAAAAGTGACTGGGTCGAGTTTCCATAGCTTTTCGGTTCCATCCGTTTTGTAAACAATCTTTTGATCACTACAAAGTCCCCAACCTTCTTTGCTACTCAGGTATGGAAACGATCGTAAGAGTGTAAAATCATCTGGATCATAAACAAATCCTATATTTTCTTTCCAAGTGAGCTGCACTGCTAGATCGTTTACAAACGTAAGACCCTCACCAAAATATGAGGCATTGAGAGGTAGCTTTTTCAATATTGCACCCGTTTTATAATCTGTCTTTCGCAACGATGATAGGCCGTATTGCCCTGTGCTTTCATAGAGTTCACCCTTGTAAAACTCTAAACCTTGTGTATATGCATTCTTGTCGTGTGGGTAAGTGTTGATGAGTTTATAGGAATACACATCGGGAGGGGTGTTCGCGAAAACAGTGAAGCTTTGGTTAAGAGTAATGGGTTGGTTATTGGATGTGAAATTGACAACCAAACGCTGATTACCCAATTTGTTAATGATAACAAAGTCATTGGCTGTGTTTTCACCGTTAAATGAGAAGTTGATGCTTTGTACTTGATGTTCTTTAGGGTTGGAAAGATCAAAATATAACGTATCACCCAATGCCAAATCATCGGTAGAAGAATTTGTTTTTAGGCTGAAGTGCTCTGGTGCAATGGAACTGCATCCAGCCAAAAAAAGTAAGTAGAAAAAGGCGATATATTTCATGTTATCCATTAGATAACGAAATTATTCAATAATTATTGAATGAAAAAATAGGAATCAGATTATATTTGCAGTGGGTAAGTTCTACACAACCAGCTCCTGCCGAATCCCCCAGGGCGGGAACGCAGCAAGGGTAGGCAGTCGTAGCGGTGTGATGTGGGTCGCTTACCCTTTTTTAAAATATTTAGATGCAAGTTGTATTTATCACAGGAGGTTCTACAGGAATAGGCAAAGCAACAGGAGTTCTTTTGCAATCATTAGGATACTATGTTGTTGGTACAAGCCGTTCGCCTGATCGATACGCTAATCATCCCTTCTCCTTACTCGAGATGGACTTGCATGACATAGCCTCTATTCAAAAAGCGATTAAAGAAGTTGTGTCCAAGTATGGATGCATTGATGTGGTAGTCAACAATGCGGGCAAAGGAATCGCAGGACCCATTGAAGAAACACCACTTTCTGAGATTCAAGAGGTTTTTGAAACCAACTTCATAGGCCCTGTCGCTGTGATCCAAAGTGTGCTTCCGATCATGAGAAAGCAGCAAAGAGGGAAGATCATTAATATTACTTCTATTGCTGGCTATGCTGGTTTACCGTTTAGAGGGATTTATTCCGCTACAAAAAGTTCGTTGCATATGATCACCGAGAGTTTGCGACTTGAACTCAAAAACACAAATATTCAATGTTGTTCGTTAGCCCCCGGTGATGTTGCGACCAATATCTCACAAGGTCGATATCACGTCCCCATTAATGAAAAATCTCCTTACAAAGCAATTTATGGTTCTGCAAGGAGAGAGATGGATAAACACGTTGCTGATGGCGTTTCAGCGCAAAGTGTCGCAACACGCATTCATCAATTGATTTTGAAAGACAATCTAAAGCCTCACTATACGGTGGGCCCTTGGTTACAACGTTTTTCAGTATATCTAAAATCGTACTTACCCAATATGGGGTATGAATTCTTGCTCACAAAATTTTATAAACTCTAAAGACAAAATCCACATGAAGTTTTTTATTGATACTGCGAATCTCGAACAAATTAAAGAAGCCCAAGCATTGGGAGTCTTAGACGGAGTTACCACCAATCCGTCGCTCATGGCCAAAGAAGGAATCACAGGTCAAGAAAATATTTTAAAACACTATGTTAATATCTGCTCTGAGGTTACAGGCGATGTCTCTGCTGAAGTGATTTCGACTGATTTTGAAGGTATTATCCGTGAAGGTGAGGCTCTTGCCGCTTTGCATTCGCAAATTGTTGTTAAAGTACCGATGATCAAAGATGGTATTAAAGCAATTCGTTATTTCTCTGAAAAAGGAATCAAAACAAACTGTACACTTGTCTTTTCTGCTGGTCAAGCATTGTTGGCTGCTAAAGCTGGTGCTACCTATGTGTCACCATTTATTGGTCGTTTAGATGATATTTCTACCGATGGTTTAAATCTTATCGATGAAATCCGTGTGATCTATGATAACTATGAGTTCGATACTCAAATTTTAGCCGCATCAGTTCGTCATACCATGCACATTTTAGAGTGTGCTAAAATCGGAGCAGATGTAATGACTGGTCCACTTAGTGCAATTACAGGCTTGCTTAAGCATCCACTCACCGATAGTGGTTTAGCTAAATTTTTAGAAGATCACAAGAAAGGCAACTAGTTTGTCATATCACTTGGCAAGGTCGTTGATTTGTGTACTTTTGCCGCTTTAGTTTTTCAATATGCTATCTGTATCTAATTTATCTATTCAATTTGGTAAACGCGTCCTCTTTGATGAAGTGAATGTGTCGTTTACTACTGGAAACTGTTATGGTATTATTGGCGCCAATGGGGCTGGTAAGTCAACATTTTTAAAGGTGTTGAGTGGTCAGCTCGATGCCAATGCCGGAACGGTTCATCTAGAGCCTGGAAAGCGTATGTCTGTACTTGAGCAGAATCACTTTGCCTATGATGAGCACCAAGTGCTACAAACAGTTATAATGGGGAACAAACCTCTCTACAAAATCAAAAAAGAGATGGATGATCTTTATGCAAAGACCGATTTTTCGGATGCTGACAGTGATCGTGTAGGGGGGCTTCAAATCAAATTTGAAGAGATGAATGGTTGGAATGCCGACAGCGACGCTGCTGCGCTACTTTCAAACCTTGGAATATCAGAGGATATGCACTATACGCTGATGGGTGACCTCGACGGAAAACAACGTGTGCGTGTACTTCTTGCTCAAGCGCTATTCGGAAATCCTGATGTATTGATCATGGATGAGCCGACAAACGACCTGGACTACGAAACCATTATTTGGTTGGAAGAGTTTTTAGCTAACTACGACCATACGGTAATCGTTGTTTCTCACGACCGCCACTTTTTGGACTCCGTTTGCACACATATTTCAGACATTGATTTTGGCAAAATCAATCATTTCAGTGGGAATTATACTTTCTGGTATGAGTCAAGCCAATTGGCTGCTCGTCAACGTGCGCAACAGAACAAAAAAGCGGAAGAAAAGAAAAAAGAACTGGAAACGTTTATTGCCCGTTTTAGCGCAAACGTTGCCAAGTCCAAACAAGCTACTTCTCGGAAAAAGATGATTGACAAACTTAATATCGAGGAGATTCGACCATCATCAAGGCGTTATCCAGCCATTATTTTTGAGCAAGATCGCGAAGCAGGAGATCAAATATTGAATATCAATAAACTAAAATCAAGTCATGATGGAAGCGTATTTTTTGATAATGCCAATCTAAATCTTGCAAAGGGTGATAAGGTTATTGTTTACTCAAAAGATGCACGAGCTACATCTGCTTTTTATGAAGTTCTTAGCGGATCAATTCAGCCTGATAGCGGAAGTGTTGATTGGGGGATCACAACCTCACAATCTTATTTACCGCTAGATAATAGTTCTTTTTTTGAAACGCCATTATCATTGGTCGATTGGTTACGTCAATACGCACAAACGGAAGAAGAAAGAGAAGAAGTCTTTTTACGCGGTTTTTTAGGCAAGATGCTTTTCAGCGGAGAAGAAGCTTTAAAAATGTCAAATGTTCTCTCAGGTGGTGAAAAAGTACGCTGTATGTTGTCTCGTATGATGATGCAACGTGCAAATGTTGTCTTACTTGATGAACCGACCAACCACTTGGATTTAGAGTCCATTACAGCTTTTAACAACTCATTGATTAAGTTTAAAGGCACAGTGTTATTAACAACACATGATCATGCCTTTGCTCAATCTGTTGGTAACCGAATTGTAGAGTTGACCCCTAAAGGAATTATTGATCGTTATATGACTTTTGACGAGTACATGTCCGATGAAAAGGTAAAAGAGTTGCGAGATAAGATGTACGCATCCTAAAGCACTTCTTTCGCCCGTTCGTATTCATCTTTATGCACCAAAACTTGAACCTCATCGCCCAGAGCTGG
>JABHGH010000063.1 GCA_018672145.1 Flavobacteriaceae bacterium | reverse complement strand
TAACCATCCCTCGTGTGGCAGAGATTGTTAGGAAATATAAAATTTTTAGAAAGCCTAGTGAGCGTGATCTGCATTGGCGTTTTGTGCCAAAGCTCACAGGCCTTTCGTTTTATGTTGCCTTATTGGTTATTGCTTTTGCCTTTGTTCCTTTTGTTGATGTTCGGCGTTTGATTCTTGTTCTTGGCGCAGGAGCCATTATTATTTATGTCGGAATTAGGGATGATATTTTTCAATTGTCGCCTTTTATGAAATTGATCCTACAGTTGATTGCTATTTCTTTTTTTGTGTTTGGAGATGATCTTGTCGTGCGTAACCTCTATGGTTTTGTTGGAATTTACGAACTCCCTATTGGTGTCGATTATTTTCTCACTTTCTTTGTTGGAATCTTTATGATTAACGCCTTTAATCTCTGTGACGGGATTGATGGATTGGCAGCCATGATGGGTATTGTAATATCTGCCTGTTATGGCATTATTTTTTATATTCTTGGAGACTTTTTGTTTTTGTCTTTTTGTGTTATTCTTATCGGCTCATTGTTTGCCTTTCTGCGCTATAACATCCCACACAAAGACAAAGTTTTTATGGGTGACACGGGCTCATTGTTTTTAGGCTTTATGTTTTTATTGTTTACACTTTATTTCGTCACTGACCGCTCTGCGATTCTCGAGGTTTTTGTCCCACATAAATCACTTATCCTAGTGGCTGCACTTACCCTTTTTCTTGTTCCAATACTAGATTCTGGAAGTGTGTTTTTTGTGCGCCTTTGGCAAAGAAAAAGCCCTTTTACGGCTGACAACAATCATGTTCATCATCTTGTCTTGCACTTTACGAAAAGTCACATAAAATCATCCTTATTGATTGTAGGGGTGTATACACTCTCTATCTTTGGGTTTTCTCAACTCGCTTTTACAGTCTCTCCCGAAACGACCGTTGGCATTTTTTTTGCTTACATTATAGTGTGGTATGTTGCAATCTATTTCTTGCGCAAAAAGGTTCGTTCACAAAAAGCTGGCCTTACTGCTTAATTTCGTCGATCAATTTGCGCACGGGATCGTGCACAAGTGTCCATCCAATAGAAGTTACAATGCCCAAGAAGGTCCAAATAATCACCACTAAACTGTGTTGGGGTTTCGAACGATTCAAAGGAATGGTCACGGGCTCTACAATAGTGAAGATAGGAGTGTTTTTATTTACTTGAATTTTTGCTTGTTCTACTTGTCCCGCAAGCTCTTGAAAAACAGCAGTTACCACAGAAAGTCTTGCTTCTAAGCGCGTCAGTTTGTTTTGATAAAACGAAGACGTAATATTCAGGTTTTTATCTTGAAAGTTTGCTATTGAATCTTGCATTTGCTCAAACTCAATCTTCTTTTCATTGAATTGAGTTTGGGTAAATCGCAAGTTTTCACGGGCAGTTTGAGATTTAAAGTCAATGATTCTTTGTTGTAAAAGGTTCGTTGCCGCTTCTGCAATTTTTGCTGCAACAAGTCGGTCGCTAAGTTCCACGTCAATAAACACCAAACCGTTTTTGTCGTCAACTTCTACAGAAAGTGCCTGATCTAAAAAATTAAAACCCCCTTGGTCTTTTTCAGTAATTCGAAAAAGCGAATCATCGTATACATTCTTTGTGGTCTCTCTTTTCTTAAAGAGCAATCCTGGTAGGCCAATTGTGTACTTTTTAAGTGTAGAGAAAACCGTAGGGCCCTTGACATTAGATGTGATATACGTTCGTATGTTTTGGTTCTCCAAATCAACCGGAGTGTCTAAAAGCGCCAAACGATAGGGTGTGCTTTCCATAATATTTGGGTATAGAGCAGGCGGAATATCCTGAGTTTGATTTCCTAAAACTGCAGATAAATTCACTCCCGCTAAGGATGCTAATCCGCCAAGAGGTGAGGTGTTTTTATTATCCGTCAATTGCGGGACAAAAATAGAGCCCGCTTTATAACGCACTGGAGAAAAAACAGACACCATTACCCCTACAAAAAAGAAAACAGCTGTTATTCGAACAACAAACCTTCGTGCATCAAAAATCTTTTTGCTAAGAGCAATTAAGTCAATTTCATCGTCTTTATAATCCTTCATGTCTGTGTTCATAACTTAGTTTGTGATCAGTGATCTAACTATTAAAGTAAGCGAGGCTAGTGCTGTGGTCACACTTATACTTTCTTGTAAAGTCATTTTGTTTTTTCCGCTTTTTTTGGGAACAACAACAATTGCACCTGGCTCAAGCTTTGGCCTAATGTTAAAAAACAGAAATCGTTTCGTTCCCTTTACGTCTCCATTTTGATAGACAACATAGGCGTTTCTATAATCTGAACCTTGCTTTAACCCTCCCGATTTAATAACTGCATTTCGTAGGCTGATGCCTTTTTGATATGGCGTTGCTGATTCACGTTGTACTTCTCCCAACACAGAAATTGTATTGTCAAATCGTGGAATAGTAATCGCGTCATTTGATTTAAGCAATACATTGTCAGGGTGATCCCCCTTTTTGGCGAGAACTTCAGAAAAATCAATTCCGATTTTAATCTCGTTGTCTTCTTCCTCAAGAAAAAACAGGTTCAATGAATCTGCTGTCTCTTCGATGTTTTCTTGTGTTCCCTTTGTGATTTTTCTCTCTATCGATACGCCTTGAAAGTTTGCGCCTGCTAACGCTCCACCAGCATCATAGTATAAGTCATACAACGAATAATTTTCCTTAACGATTGGGTAGGTCCCTGGGCGTGCGACTTGACCCTCTAAACGAACAAATGTCGTGGGTTGGAAACCTGCCTTTAAACGCACAACCATCAGGTCGGATGCTTTTATTATTATATCACTTGCCTCATCAAATGAGAACCAACGAGATGCCACCTTTTTATTTTGCTTCTTTTCGGAAATATTAGAATACAGCTCTATTGAGCCTACGTCTGCTTGATCTTTAAAGCCGTTGCCCATTAAAAGAAGATCTCGGGCAGTCATTCCCTCAAAAAATGGAAATTCGCCTGGTTCTTTAACATACCCTCGCAACAAAACCGAACGCTCGGGGTTAATATTCTTCATGGACATGATCACCAAGCTGTCATTTGCTTGAAGGCTTATATCATTTGTGTTTTCCAAAACCTCCGCAAGATTAATTGTTTGTACTTCATTGACAAACCCTTGTTTAGATCGGTATAAAATCGCGGCCTCTGAATAAGCGTCAGGGGTGAGTCCATTTGAGCTTTTTAGTAACAATGATATTGTGGGGGTTTGGTCGAGCGGATAATTTCCTGGAAGGTACACCTCTCCAGAGACACTGATCTTGTTCGTGTATTTGTCGCTTACTTCTTTGGCTTGCACAATGTCGCCATCGGCAAGCTCGGTCGATGAATAGTCGCTTATGTTGACCTTCAAAATTTCGCGCTCCAGCTCTACAATTCGATCTATATAGACTGCTTTTTTATATGCCGCTGAAGCATACCCTCCTGTAAAAAACAGCAAGTCTTCAAGAGTCTCTCCTGCCAGCGCTTCAAAACGTCCTGTTGTTTTAAAAGCTCCATCAGCCGTAACTCGCTTGTGGTGAGGAGCCACAACAATAACATCTTGGTCGTTGAGAAACATCGAAGGATAGGTTCCCTTTACGAAATAATCATATAAGTC
>JABHGH010000102.1 GCA_018672145.1 Flavobacteriaceae bacterium | reverse complement strand
AGAGCCCGAGGAGGGTGCCCAAGAGTAAAAAAGCAAGGGTGTAAGGGCGCCACCAACCCGTTCTGTTTTTCTGTGTTTCAATAATTGGCTTGATGGGGTGTAGGGGCTGCTTTAGGGTATCAACTTCCATGGTAAACACTTCCATTTTGAGAGAGTCTGTAAAGATGGATTTCCCGTCAACCAAAATCCTTTGCCGAGGAATGTGATAACTTCCAGAGTCAAATTGAATGAGGGTGTATGTGCGTTTCCAAAGGGCTTTGTCTAGCAATTTTTGGATATCCACTTTGGTCGTGTCAATGATTTCGAAGGGTAAGAAGGTTTGCCCTTGAGGGAAAATCACTTGGGCGTTTGAATCGGTTTGGACTTCAATTTGATATTGAATATCCTCTCCAATTGTCATCGCAATGGTGTCTAAGCTAACCGCAATGCGGGGTTGAGCAAGCACGAGAGCTGGCATAAACAACAAGAAGAAAATCCAGACTCTACCCACGATTTTTAAAATAAGCCAATAGTTTTTTTACGTAACTCTCATCGGTTCTACATGACAAGGCTCCTGCTCCACTTTTGCGAAATGATTCATCAAAATATTGTAAGCGCTCTTTTGTGTGTTTTTGATGCTCTCTTTGCAGTTTCCTCGATCCCGTATGCACCAAACGATAATTTCCTGTTTCTTGGTCGACCATTGGAACCAATCCCAAATTGGGGAGCTGTTCTTCGTGTTTATCATAAATACGAATGCCTGTCAGGTCGTGCTTTTTGGACGCTATTTTTAAGTTTGTGGCATATCCCTCATCCATAAAATCAGAAAGCATAAAGGCAATCGCTCTTTTCTTTTGAACATTGGCCATGAACTTCAGCGCTTCCGAGATGTTTGTTTTGTTGCTTTTCGGAGTAAATTCGATCAACTCACGAATGATTCTCAAAATATGTGATTTTCCTTTTTTGGGCGGAATAAACAACTCTATTTGATCTGTAAATAAAATCACTCCTACCTTATCGTTGTTTTGTAAGGCCGAGAAGGCGAGTGTGGCAGAGATTTCGGTGAGATAGTCTTTTTTAAACTGTTCATGTGATCCATACATGGACGATCGACTCACGTCGACCAATAACATAAGTGTGAGCTCGCGTTCCTCCTCAAAAACCTTGACAAAGGGTTCATTGTAGCGGGCGGTTACATTCCAATCAATGGCACGAACATCATCTCCAAATTGATATGGTCGAACTTCGCTAAAAGTCATCCCCCGACCCTTAAAGGTGCTATGGTATTCGCCGCCAAAAATATGATTGCTCAGACGGCGTGTTTTGATTTCGATTTTACGAACCTTTTTAAGGAGAGCCTTTGTATCCATGCTGTCGTTTGGTTTGGTGTCAGTCGTCGATGACTAGGGAACCTCTACAACGTTTACAATGCGGTTGATGATGTCTTCAGAAGTAATGTTTTCTGCCTCCGCTTCATAAGTAATACCAATACGGTGGCGTAGCACATCGTGTACCACTGCGCGGACGTCTTCAGGAACGACATAACCACGACGTTTGATAAAAGCATAGCATTTCGATGCTGTTGTCAAATTGATACTTCCACGTGGCGATGCCCCAAAACTGATCAGTGGTTTGAGGTCTTCCAAACCATATTGCTCTGGATAACGTGTAGCAAAAATGAGATCAATGATATACTTCTCAATTTTTTCGTCCATATACACCTCGCGGGCTGCTTTTTGGGCTTTGATCACTTGAGCCGTAGTAACAACTGCTTTGATTTTGTTTGTCACACCACTCATGTGGGCGCGCACGATTTGTTGCTCATCTGATTTGCTTGGGTAGTCAATGACCACTTTTAGCATAAATCGATCGACTTGCGCTTCGGGAAGTGGATAGGTTCCTTCTTGCTCAACAGGGTTTTGGGTTGCCATGACCAAGAATGGTGGTTTGAGCGGAAAACTCTCGTCTCCAATCGTGACTTGCTTTTCCTGCATTGCTTCAAGCAATGCCGACTGTACTTTAGCAGGGGCACGATTAATCTCATCGGCCAATACAAAGTTCGCAAAAACAGGTCCTTTTTTAATACTAAAGTCATTTTCCTTGATGTTGTAAATCATCGTTCCGACAACATCGGCAGGAAGTAAGTCGGGGGTGAACTGCACCCGACTAAAAGATGCCTTAATCGCCTTACTTAAAGAGTTGATTGCTAGGGTCTTTGCTAGTCCAGGCACTCCTTCCAGTAGGATATGTCCTTCGCCCAATAGACCAATCAGTAACCGTTCCAGCATATGTTGCTGACCAACAATTACTTTTCCCAACTCAATATTGAGAAGATCCACAAATGCACTTTCTTTTTCAATTTTTTCGTTTAGAGATTTGATATCCACTTGTGTGTCGTTCATGTCGTAAAAATTTTTGTTCGAAAATAAAGGTTGTAAACAAGGGCTGCAAGTTGATTAAAAAAATAAACTAAATCTGTTAATATTTGGTTAAAAACAACGCATTTAGTCTTTTTTTTATTGAACACACACTTTATTGCTAAGTCTAAACCGAACTCCAATGATCAACTCGAATATAAAAAACTTTATCCGTGTCATTATTAAGCAAGGAAAACCACTAATTATGTGCCAAGAATATTATACCTTTTTTGTAGTCATTCTATGTTTGTTAGAGTCTATATTTTATTTGAACTAAAAAGTAAACCCGAATTGATCGGAAAACAAATAACTGAAAAAGACAACCGTGATGTTTTAATCATTACAAAAGCTGTCTTCGAAGTCCTACATCCGTTTTAAGAGATGAAAACGTTGAGAACCAGAAAGGTGTAAGGTTTTGTTGTTGTTTTAAACACTAATCCAACAGGTGATTTTGTATTTTTAGTGGTAAACTTGTTAAAGACTTTACCCGATGATCAACAAACGCTTATTGGTAAAAAACTTACTGGCTCACAATGATGAGAACAGTTTTTATGACAAAAAGCTACAGCTCAACTTGGGAAACAAAGAGGGTAAGGCCAAGTTTCTCAAACACATCTGTGCGCTTTCCAATTCCAACCCCAAAAACAACTCGTACATCGTGGTCGGAGTGATGGACACAGACAATCTGATTGTTGGTGTTGATTTTTTTGATGATGCCAAGCTCCAAAACCTAATCAATGCCTATCTCGAAAACCCGCCCTTAGTGCTTTACGAAAACATCCATTTTCCTCACTTGCCAGAGGGTAAAGTCGTTGGTTTGGTAACGATCAAGCCCACTGCCGAGTTGACTTCCCTTCGAAAAAACATTTGGAAATACTATGGGGGGTCTGTTTTTTTTCGTGAAGGCAGCACCTCTACGCCCCGAGCGTTTGATGTCGAAATCAAAGACATCAATACCGTCGTTGTCAGAGAAATCGAAAAACATGCTCAAAATAATATCGAACTCACACTCGACGGAGTTGTCGATTTTGTACAACAACACAATGATGGCCTTAACCCTCAGTACAAAGTCTTTAAAGAATCCTTTGTTGTTTGCTGGGCAGGGTTGGAAAAAAAGGTGAAAAGCAAACGCTATTACTCACGCGTAGATGTTGAGTTGATCAACGAGCATGTCAAATTGTTTTATTCCACTTATGATGAGGTTGAAATTCGTTTTGACAACAACTCTTTTCAATTGATAGAATATGTGCGGCTTGGTTTACATGATGCATATAAATACTATCCATTAGAGCAAATTGTACTTCATTTTGAAAACAACGGCAGCTATCATATGAACACCTCCTTTTTGTTTGAGCCTCCCATTTTTGAGAAAAAACTCTTGCATCATATTATGAATACTCAAAAGGTCCTTGCCCAAAAGCTCTTGACCAAAACAACACTATCAAAGGCAAAACTTAAGGAAATTGAGAACTTATCGCCCACTTTAATGTTGTGTTATCTCAATGGTTTTCAAGATGCCAAAGAGTTGCTCTTTGAAATCCAAAACAAACTAAAAACGATGAGCTCTCGAGCTTACCAAAATCATAAAGATTCGTTGCGAATTTTGCGTAAAATCAAATACCATTAAGTTCTTTGAACGCCTACCGATTTTTCTCTTGTGTAGCATAAAAAAAGTTGGCTACTTCTTGCGGAACAAGGTCACTGATTTCTTGATTTGCTTCGAGTTTTTGACGAATAATGGTTGCAGAAATCGAAATCAAAGGGTCTTCTAACAAGGTCCGTTTGTCTGAAGCCTTAGGCAATGTTGAGCCTTCGCGAGGATAAATCATTAGCTCGTGTGAAAGCATTTCCTCCGCACCTTGCCAGGTTTTCATTTGTGCAAAAATATCTGCCCCCATAAGTAGCGTGTGGGTGTCTTTGCCTGGTAAAACACCTAAATGATGTAAGGTGTTGATGGTGTAGTTTGGGCGTGGTAAGTGGAACTCTACATCGCTACAAACCATCGCTTCCTCATTAGCAACAACCCTAGAAACTAAATCGAGACGTTGACTTTCAGGAAGAAGGTCAACTTCTCTTTTGAATGGGTTTTGAGGACTAACAACAAAGACCACTTGGTCAATTTTTTTTGTGTTGAGTGCCGATCGAGCAACATGAAGGTGTCCCAAGTGAATAGGGTTAAAGCTTCCAAAAAATAAGGCTGTTCGTTTCATGATACAATAAATTGACTAACAAGCTGTTGAAGTTCGACGTCTGCATCTTCGAGGGTGTCGTTTTCAACGATGTGATCAAACTTTGTTGCCAACATCATTTCTTTTTCAGCCTTACTCAGACGCATCTCTAAGCTTTTTTTGGATTCTGTTTTACGCTTGATCAAACGTTCTTTTAAAGCTTCCAAGCTTGGTGGTTGGATGAAAATCGTAATTGTTTGATTGGGAAATAGTTTTTTAATGTTTAATCCGCCCTCTACATCAATATCGAAAATGACATGTTTCCCGAGCTTCCAGAGGCGTTCAACCTCCGAACGAAGGGTGCCATAAAAAATGGTCGGGTAGACTTCTTCATACTCTATAAAATCGTTTTGCAATATCTTTTCTTGAAAAGCAAGGGGGGAAAGAAAAAAGTAGTCTTTGCCTTCTTGTTCGTGCGATCGTGGCTTGCGAGAAGTTGCAGAAACAGAAAACGCCAGTGAAAGAGAGTCGTTTTTCAATAATCGTTTTGCAAGGGTCGTTTTGCCACTTCCCGAGGGTGCCGACAAGACGATACATTTTCCTTTATTCATTTACAATACATTGAGCAGTTGTTCTTTGATGCGCTCAAGGGCATCTTTCATCCTGACAATCTCTTTTTGCATCGCAGCATCATTTGCTTTGGAGCCAATGGTATTGATCTCACGGCCCATTTCTTGTGCAATAAACCCTAGTTTTTTGCCTTTGGCAATCGCATCATTTTCCATCACCTCTCGGAAATAAGAAAGGTGTTGACCTAAACGTACAATCTCTTCGTTGATGTCAAGTTTTTCAAGGTAGAAAATCAATTCTTGTTCAAAACGGTTGCTGTCAACATCGATCGCCAATGCTTTTAAATTTTCTTGTAATTTGGATCTTACTTGTTCTAGTCGCTTACCCTTTTTGGTGTCGACATCATGTAGCCCTTGACCAATATTTTCGATCTGATTACTAAGGTCTGTGGCCATTGCCTGACCCTCTGTCTTTTGATAATTGACGAGGTTTTCAATGGCCGCATTGACAAGTCCAAATACTTCTTTTTTTTGCTTTTCGTCTGGAGAAGTCTCTGCCGACTGCAGGGCATCCGGAAGACGGGTAGCAATAGGTAGCAGTTCTGCTGGTGTGGCATGTGCAATCTCCCCTAGTTGTTGGATATACGCCGTAATAACCTCTTTGTTTAACTCAGATGCTGCTGCTAGACCGTGATGCTTAATGTGTAAATTTATATCAACTTTCCCCCGAAGAAGTTGGGGTTTTACGGCCGCTCGAACTTCTTCTTCCCATACACGATAATTGTAGGGTATGCGTAGATTTAGTTCAAGATTTTTGCTGTTAAGTGCTCTGATCTCCACCGAAATGGTGACCTCTGGCGTTTCGTATTCAGACCGTCCAAATCCGGTCATTGAGCGTATCATAGTACCACTTTGGGCAAATGTACGAAATCAGAGGTATTTTGTGTCAAAAGTTATTCGTCCATACAGGAAGACGTGTCCGAATCGATATCTTCATAACGGTTTAGCGCGACCACAAGGTCTGATCCATTATACGTTTTTGTGATAATTCCTCTAATCGAAACACCTTCTGAAGGGATCGGCATATCGGAGAAGTCTGCAAATCTGCTCGTTTCCAATAGAAATGTGGTTATCGTGTCTGCTGCACACTGGTTGATTTCTCGTTTGGTGTCATACCAATCTTTTGACGCAACCAAAGGATGACCGAGATCTTCTTTTAAAAAATGGACTGAGCGAAGCGTGACAAACATTCCTATTTTTTCATCCGTTATCTCGGCTAATGGTAGAATTGTTTCCGCAACATCTTCTGTCGTTTGGCTACGCAAAATATGATTGACCCCTTGCCCTTCTGAAATTGCAGTTAGCTCATCATTATCGCTGCCTCCTCCAATGCCAACAACCCCATCCCCTGTGTTCACTTCGCCCACATACAGCCTAGAAAGATTGATGTAAACCTCTCGTCCAATGTTGAATTTGTTGTGCAATGCCTTTCGGTCAATAACCACTTTAATGCCTTGTGAAGGCAATGATGCGTCATCTTGCAAATAAATTTCTTTATAAAAGTTTCCCGATTCGTCCGATGAAACCACGTAGCCTTTAGTCGCCAACTGGTTCGTATATTTACCCCATATTAATAATTAAAAATAAAGGTGTGTTAGATTTAAGTAAAGAAGATAAAGATAAGTTAGGAAAAGAAATCAATGAGGAATTATCAACCACTACTCAATTAATGAGAGCTCAAAATATGAGATTGAGAAGGAATATGGATAGAGACTTTAGGGGTTTTAGAGGAGATGAAACAATAAAGGATTTTGAAAAACACCTTAAAGAATTAGGTGAAGAATCAAGAACAAAAACTCCTGATTGGAATATAGGGGTAGCTATATTAGTAAGTATTTTATCATTTTTTACAGTCGCATTTACAATGGGTTCTCCCCTCTTTTTTGTTAGTGCTATATTGGCTGTCATCCCACTATTATATGTAGGTATTAACAAAGAAAGAAATGAAAAGATAGCTTCAAAGGAGAATAGGATAACTTATATTAAAACAAGGATTAAGGAGTTGAAAGAAAATGGAGAAAAGTAATACACAGGTGGTTTGGCTACCCAGGCTACCTTTTCGCCTCCGTGGGCTGGAATCGTCGCATCACCGTCTTTTACTCAACGATATTGAAATGAATAAACTCCATACAGGTCGTCCGCAGTGGTCGAACTGGGGCGGTTTAAACGATGTGATGCGAAACCAAACCTTTACCCAAAGTATGCACCCTTTATCGTCTCATTTCGGCGGATTGATTGGCAGCACAAATATTAGTACACAGGCTTCAAATTTTCGAAGAGGAAGTCGAGTGACGTATTCATTTTCGAACCGTAGCTACCAAAACCGAGCGTTAATAAGCCACAGCTCTGGAATGCGCGAAAACGGCTGGGGTTACGTGACTGCTTTGGGATTTCGAAGAGGGCTTTCGGGATTTCAAGAAAGCACCTTTTATGATGCTTTTTCTTTGATGTTGTCAATGGATAAAATCATCAATTCGTTACACACATTAAACGGGACTATTATTTACACACCGGTTCGTCGCGGGAAGGGGTCTTCACATACTCAAGAAGTCGCAGACCTGAAGGGCGGTTCCAACTATAACGCATACTGGGGATGGCAAAACGGCAAAAAAAGAAATGCCCGCATTGCCCGCATCGCAGAACCCATTTTCATGCTTTCGCATTTCTGGAAACCAAAACCTACAGTAAACATACAAACGGTTGCGTCCTATCAATTCGGACAGGTTGGAAACAGTAGAATTGATTATCCAGGCGGAACAAACCCAGCCCCAACATATTATCAAAAGCTACCAAGTTATTTTTTATCTGGAAGCAATGGTCCCGATTATGAAAAGGCCTATTTGGCCCGAGAAGAATTTACTCAAAATGGGCAAATAGATTGGCATAACATGTACGCTGCAAACCAAACCAAATCATTGATTGGCAAGCCATCGGCATACGCCTTATATGAAGACCGAAAAGATGATCGACAACTCGCACTATCATCCTCATTTGAACAGCAACTAAACAGCACGCAGTCTGTTTCAATGGCTTTGAGATACAGGCTATTGCAATCCACAAATTTTGCCTCACCCATTGACTTACTCGGTGGATTGGGCCTAGAAAACATTGACTCCTATGATGGATATGCCTTTGATTTAGACGGAACGAACACACCCATTGAAGTGGGGGATAAATACCGCTATCACTATGTGTTATTTGCATCTTCATTAGGCGTTCACCCTAGATTTAGCATTGACACCCGCCAGATACAAGCCTATGGCGCAGCAGAGCTTACACAAACAACCTATCAGCGAGAAGGAGTATTTAGAAACGGGGCTTTTCCCACGACCTCAAAAGGGAAAAGCAAACGCCTTTCT